>CALRVN010000125.1:0-9755 GCA_943371625.1 Hyphomicrobium sp. CS1GBMeth3 | reverse complement strand
GGCTGCCGATGCCGGGGTCAGACACGACGTCGGAGGCGCGGACGAAGAGAATGGAGCTGTCTTCGCGCTCACCTTTCAGGTATTTCGTGAATCCCTCGCCCATTCCCGTCTGCTCGAGCAGACGCTCACCGGAATAAAGAAGGATGCATTCTTTGGGGACGCCGCCGGCGGGCTTTGTCGGTGTGGGCAGTGCGTCGAGATCGACCAAGGTCTGCCGATCTTGGCAGCCGAGCGCATTGGATGTCTTGACCATCCAGACTTCGGCGTGAGCGGTAGTAGCTGCTGCGAGCGCCGCAGCGGTCAGCATCAATCGATGAGTCACTCGGCCTGTTGGCACAACGCTCAGACCGGGGAGACGGCGACGGACGGGTGGTGCATGCGGCGGGCGGTGCGGCCGGTCGGCAGGTCTCCGCGCTCGTATTCGATAGTGCGGATGAACTCCCGGATGCGCGGCTGGATCTCGGTGCGCCAGCGCGTGCCGTTGAAGACGCCGTAGTGGCCGACGCCTTCCTGCATGTAGTGCACCTTCTGGTCGTCGGGGATGTTGGTGCACAGATCGTGCGCCGCCTGCGTCTGGCCGATGCCGCAGATATCGTCACGCTCGCCTTCGACGGTCATCAGCGCGGTGTCGCGGATCTCAGAACAATCGACGCGCACGCCGTGGTGCATCATCGTGCCCTTCGGGAGCGCGTGATCCTGGAACACGGTTTTGACCGTCTGCAGGTAGAACTCCGCCGACAGATCCATGACGGCGAGATACTCGTCGTAGAAGGTCTGGTGCTGCTTGACGCTGTCGCAGTCGCCCTTCACGAGGTTCTTGAACAGGTCGACGTGCGCGTTCATGTGGCGCTCGAGATTCATGGTCATGAATCCGGTGAGCTGCATGAAGCCCGGATAGACGGGGCGCATGAAGCCGGCGTGCGGCAGCGGCACGGTCGAGATGACATTGCTTTCGAACCACTCCATCGACTTGCTCTCGGCGAGCTTGTTGACGGCGGTCGGATTGCGGCGCGTGTCGATAGGGCCACCCATGAGGATCATCGAAGCCGGCTGGCACGGATCATCGATGGTGGCCATGTGCGCGATCGCGGCAAGCACCGGCACAGCGGGCTGGCAAACGCCGAGCACATGCGTATCGGGCCCTAGTACGCGGATAAATTCGATGACGTGGTCGATGAAGCCGTCGAGATCGAAGCGGCCCATGGCGAGCGGGATGTCGCGCGCGTCCGTCCAATCGGTGATGTAGGTCTCGTGGTCGGGCAGCATGGCCTGCACCGTGCCGCGCAGAAGCGTCGCGTAGTGGCCCGACATCGGCGCCACGATAAGCACCTTCGGATCGTAGCGCGTGCCGGTGAGAGCATCCTCGTCGCGCTTGAAATGGATGAGGTTGCAGAACGGGGTCGAAGCAACGATGCGCTCAGTCACACCGACCTCGACGCCGCCGACGCGGGTCTTCTTGAGGCCGAATTCGGGTTTGGCATAACGGCGCGTCACGTTCTCGAAGAGTTCGCAGGCCGCCGAGAGATGGCGTCCGTAGGGCGACTGCCCGAGCGGATTGAATGGCCAGTCCAGGACACTACGCAGCCCGCTGACGCCAAGGCGCATCGGGGAGAGGATCGTATGAGCCAGCTCGTAGGCGTAGTAGTTCATTCCGGTGCCCTTTGCTGCTTTGCAGCACGACGAGCGAGAAAGTCCCGATCGTCACATGGCTGTCAGAGCCTTCGCTCACAATATAGGGTTTTCGCAGCCAAACTGTTCCCTGTCGGACACTTGTTGCCTTCGATTTTGGCATAGTTGCCACAATCTTAAGCATGGGACCTAAGCGGGCTAAGTTCGGCACCGCACCATAATCGGCCATTTTTCGGCGCTTGCTATGGCTCCAAAGTAGTATCCGGGGCGTCGCAGGGCGCCATTGCGCACACAGGAGCCGTTCGGGCAGTCATGAGCAATACGAGGCCGCCAGTCAGAGGCTCGCAGAATCGGCCGCGCGGCGATTCGTCGGGCGGTCAGCGCTACGGCGCAAACCTGCCGTATGGCTTTGAGGGTGAGCGACGCCCTGCGCCGCCACCGCCGCGGCGGTCCTCGTTGATGAGCGGCGTGCTGCTCTACGGCGGTGTCGGTGTGCTCGCGATTGCCGTCTTCGCCGGCACGTTCTTCGTGATGTCGCCGCCGACTGAGTTCATTCGCCGTGAGATCGTGGCGCGCGTCAAAGCGGAGACCGGTCGTGACCTGACGATCGCCGGCCCGGCGTCCTTCACAATCTTTCCGGCCGGGCTGCGACTCAACGACGTGACGCTCTCGGCGCCGGCGGGGATGGGCGGCGAGCCGCTGCTGAAAGCGGCAAGCTTCGATGTCGGCGTGCAGCTGCTGCCGCTGTTGAGTCAGAAGATCGTCGTCGAGCGGGTGGCGCTGAACGATCCCATCTTCAATCTTCGCGTCGATGGCGAAGGGCGCAAGAGCTGGGATATGGCCGGTGTTCGATCGGGTGCAGAGGATCGCATTCGCTTCGCCGGTGCGTCGGGGGGCAACAGCGTTGGCGCGCTGATCGTGTCTTCGGCGAACGCAGCTCCGCGCGACCTCGAAGCGGTTTCGATCAACGATATCTCGGTTACCAACGGCGCTGTTCGGTACAATGACGAACGCAACGGTGCCTGGGGACGCTTCGACGGCATCAACGCGCGGTTCGCGCTTCCGGCGCTGGATCAGCCGCTGACGGGCACCGGCAGCTTCCTGGCAGACGGGGAGACATTCAAGTTCAACAGCACGCTGACGACGCCTGCCATTCTGGGCGAGCGCCGTTCCGCCAATCTGGCGCTCGAAGTTTCGGGTGTGCCGCTATCATTCGGCTATGAGGGCACGGTCGGCGGCAGTGAGGCGGGCGGCACGATTACCGCCAACTCGCCTTCGCTCTCGGCGCTGGGGCAGTGGTGGGGCACTCCGGTATCGCCCGAGGCCGGCGCAGGTGCGGTCTCGCTTTCGGCGAAGCTCGCGTCGACCGGGACGTCGGTGCAGCTTTCCAACATCGACCTCAAAGCGGGACGCGCGACTGCCGCCGGTGCTGTCGCGTTTGAGGAACGTCAGGGCCAGCGACCGCACGTTTCCGCCGACCTGCGCATTGCCGGGCTAGACGTCGCATCGTTACCGCTCGGGGCCGACCTGCGCGCGTCGGTCGGCAAGGGTCGCGCCGTGCCAGCGCCGACGCCATTGTCGCTCGATGCGCCGTCGCCCGCTGGCGATCCGCAGTCGATCGAGGATCTTTTGGAGCAGCCGGGTCAGCCTGGTCCGCGCGTGAAAGGCTACACGCATCGCGAGGGCAGCTGGAGCACGGAGCCGATTGACATCAAGGCGCTCGGCCTCGTCGACGGAGAGGCGCGCCTGCAACTCGCCGACGTCACCTACGGGCGCACGAAGATCGACGGTGCTCAGGTTGCTCTCGACCTGAAGGACCAGGTTGCGACGCTGCAGCTTTCGGAGCTGCGGCTCTACAAGGGTCTCGGCAAGGGTGTGGTCACGCTCGATGCAACGGGCAGCGGAGCGGTCTTCGCGTCGGACATCACTCTGACCGGCATCGCCGCCGGCCCGCTGTTGCGGGATTCAGCTCAGGTCGAGTGGCTCAACGGCACGGCGGACATCAGCTGGAAGGTCAACGGGCGCGGTGCGAACGAAGCCGCGATCGTCTCCTCGCTGGAGGGCTCCTCGCGCGTTGCGGTGAACAATGGCGCCGTTGCCGGCTTCGACCTTGGCGGGGCGCTAAATCAGCTTTCCGAGGGCGGTATCCCGGATTTCAAGCACGACCCGTCGAAGCGCACGACGTTCCGCTCGCTGACGGGCAGCTTCACGATCGCGAATGGCGTCGCCACTAACAAAGACCTAAAGCTCGATAGCCCGCATCTGCACGCTTCGGGCGCCGGCACGGTCAACCTGCCGGAGCGCAGCCTCGACTACACGGTGACGCCCAAGCTCGTCGCCAACCTCGCCGGTGACGGCGGCGAGAAGGACGCCGCCGGCATCGAGGTGCCGGTGCACATCACCGGACCGTGGCAGAAGCCGGAATTCGCGCCGGACATCGCGGGCGCTCTCAACAGCCAGGGCACGGTCGATGCGGTGAAGCAGATCGGCAAGCAGCTCAAAGGCAAGAAGGCCGGCGAGGTGGTGAACGAGCTGTTCGGCAAGAGCTCCGACGGCGGTCCGTCGAAGGCGCAGAAGCTGCTCGACGGGCTGTTTGGAAAGCAGTGAGCGCGGCGCTGTGGACGACGCGCGTTCAGTGTGACGCAGCCCGCTGAGGGCACTTGGAAAAGTCACGAAGCCGCGTGTGACGAAATTTTTTGGCGCGAGGGCAAAATTTTTCTTGCGTAGGGGGGGGGTGTGCCTCATATGACCCCTCTCCGTTCGTCCACCTGCCCTTAAGGTCGAGGTTTTCCAGAACCCCCAAGGTAAGGAGCGGACGGGTCACCTCTATCTGCTGGTTGGGGAGGGTCATATGGCCTTTAATGACACCCTCTTCCAATTGGGGATGGACTTGACTCGTTCAAGCACCGCCCAAGAGGAAGATCGTCGTGTTGCTGCGTCTGTAGCGCACAAAAACTATGCGCACGTTGCGCATGACGACAGGAAAGACTTCTTCATCGAGCGTAACGGGAAGCGCTACGCAGGCACTCACCTCATCGTGGACCTGTTCGGCGCTCGACGGCTCGATGATCTCGAACACATCGATGCAACGCTAAAGCGGTGCGCGGAAGCAGCAGGTGCAACCCTGCTCAACGTTCACCTGCACCACTTCACCCCGAACGGTGGAGTGTCCGGCGTTGCCGTTCTTGCGGAGAGCCACATCTCCATCCACAGCTGGCCCGAGGCCGACTATGCGGCCCTCGACGTCTTCATGTGTGGAGATGCCGAACCGGAGAAGTGCATCGAGATCCTGCGTGAAGCCTTCAGCGTCCGTGACGTCGTGGTGAAGACGCACCACCGCGGCTCGGAGCTCGGAGAGCTCAAGTGGCAGGCCGCCGCACGCCCCGAGAGCGTGCCGGTCCGACTAAAAGGCGCGAAGAGGCCGAAGCGCGCGGCTTAACGCTGTGCCCTGATTGGGCACGGCTCCGCCGTGACTAGGCCCTCCCCGCCTTTCCGGTCACGTTTATGCCTTGTCCTTAGGCGACGCAGTGGCGAATATGCCGCTGCGTCGCCGACGGATTCGGCGTGGCCGGCTCAGCTGGGAACCATCGATGCTGCGCGCCCTCTCGATCATGGCACTCTCGGCGATCCTGCTGATGCGGGTACTGCCGGCCGGCGCGCAAGAGCAGGGTCTCGGCGGCAGCTTCATCACGCCATTCCCGGATAATGACGTTTACCAGGTCGAGGTCGTCGGCGACTGGCTGGCGGAAGGACTGCTCAGCGGACTCGTACAGGCATCTGCAGCTGGTCCGGGCGTGGCGATCCTACCGAAGCGCTACGACCTTGCCGGTCTCATGCGCAGCAATACGACCAATGAGCTGGGCGCACTGGAGCAGGCGTTCACCTCCGATCCGAGCCACATCGCCATCGTCATGGTCGGTGCGCAGGACCGCTATAGCCTCAACCGGCGGCGGACGACCGACAACAACGACGAGTGGCGCAACGAATATGCGGCGCGGCTCGATCGCGTGATGCGCGCACTGAAGAAGGGCAATCGCGCCGTCTATTGGGTCGGGCTGCCGAACATGCGCCGCTGGCAGGACAACGAGCGCGCGCAGAAGATGAATGATGTGATCCGCGAGCGTGCCTATCTCAATGGCGCCCGATACATCGATGCCTAGGCCAGTTTCATCGACGAGAACGGCGGCTATAGCGACTGGGGCCCCGACATCACTGGAAAGAGCCGCCGCCTGCGCGACAGCGACGGCGTGCATTTCACAGAGGCCGGCTACCTAAAGCTCGCGCACTTCGTCGAGCGCGAACTGAAGCGCGACATCGTGCAGGCTCGCACCGAGCGGTCGATCCCGCTGGCCGGCGACAACGCGGAGCAGGCGCGCGTCAACCCCGAGAAGGTGCGGTTGCGCGCCGAGGAGGCCGCTCGCGTTCAGGCCGCCAAGGCCGCCAAGGGCGGTGTCATGGCTGCTGCCGCTCCGGCAGGGGCGAACGACGGCGCACGCGATCAGAAGCTCGAGACGGGCAAGGTTGATATCCGCGTGCCAGGGCCCGAGGGTACCGAGCAGGTGGTCACGGTCGAGATCGTGCGGCCGGCGATCCCGGCGGCGATCGTGGCATTGGTCACGCGCAAGCAGAGCAACGATAAGGCGGCGCAGATGGGCGACGTGCTTGTCGATCAGATCCCCGGCGGTCTGACGGTGATGAGCTCGATCACGCCGGCGCGCAATGCGGACGGCACGAGGCGGCGCATGTCGCCAACGCAGAGCCCCTACTTCCGCGTGCTGGAGAAGGGCGAGCGGCTGCCGCCCAAGCCGGGCCGTGCAGACGATTTTACTTGGCCGCGTCCGCAAGCGACGGCCGAGGCGCGCACGGGCGAACCCGCCGCGATGTCGTCCGGTGACGGAACGACAGGCAGTAACCGCCGCTAGTTTTCTCGGACTCTGGAGTGCACGTGGAGTCGCGTTGATGCGCGACGCCGGTTCGTCGTGGCGCTGCTGTCATTCCGCAGCTCGTTGGATTGGTGCCGCGTCGCGCAGCGACGATGGTCGATGCATTCGTACGTGCGCTGATTGACAACTTTCGGTTGTTGAGTTCTAGTGGGGTATATTTTGTTGCTTTCCCAGGCGTGGGGGTTTTGCGTCAATGGGGCATTCATTTTTTTCGCGCGGACTTTTTTATCTCGCAGTTGCCGGGCTTTCCGCTTCAACAGTGGTGTTGGCGGTCGGGCTTTCGATCGGCAACGCGCAGGTGGGCGCGCCGGCACCCGTTAAGAACGGGCTGGAAAATCCTCCGATCTGTTCGGCTAAAACAGCTGCGCTGGGCGAACTAAAGGGGATCTGCGAGGTGGCGCCCCTCGGCAATGGTCGCGACACAGTGAAAGTCAACCTGACGGCGCAGACCAGCCAGATCGAAGTTGGCGGATACAATGTCACCACCGAACACTACAACGAAAGCTATGTGCCGCCGGTTGTCGAGGCGATGCCCGGCGATACTGTGGCGGCTCATCTTGTCAATGAGCTTGGGAAGCCGATAGCTCCTCCAAATGCCGCCCATAGCATGGGCCATGGTGATCCCAACGAGAACGCCACGAATTTGCATTACTTCCACGGCGGTATCGTCACTCCGCGCAACGACCGCTCGGAAGATTCTGCGGCGTCGCTCGATGCAGGATTGTGTCACCCGAAGGACGGCTGCGGCGACAACGTCTATGTTCGGCTCAAGAATGGAAAGAACTCTAACGCCGGCCGGGCTGACTATTCGGTTCCGATTCCCGGCAAGGGAAAGCTCGATGCTGGGGTCTTGGAAAAGGTCGGCTACATCGAGCATCCCAGCGGACTTAACTGGTTCCATTCGCACCAGCACGGGATCTCGTCCGACCAGGTGATGGGGGGGCTTTCCGGCTTACTTTCAGTTGGCCTTGGGGACGCCAACGTGAGAGCAAAGTGCAAGGCCAAGCCTAACCCAACGGAACAGGCCAAGTGCGACGAAAACACAGAAAAACTGAAGAAAAGAACCTTCGTCAGATACGCACTGCTGCGAGACATTCCCCTCAAAGGCATAAGCGCGCTCCCGAACGATCCTGACGGCGCAACGCCGAAGACGGCAACGTGGGAACCCGAGAAGCGAGATTTTCTCGAGGGGGAAGCGTGCGATGTCTACGTACGACCGGCCGCCGGCGCGCCTCCGACGCTGAAGAGCGATAAGAGCCTACGCGAAGGATATTGCCAGCGGGATGAGGGCTCGGCTTGGTTATTCACGCTCAACGGGCAGCGTTTCCCAACCATCAAGGTGGAAGAAAATCAGAACCTCGTTCTTCGACTGGGCAACCTGAGTTCCAACGTTGCCTATTGGCTTGAGCTTTATAACAAGAAGACGGGTGCAGTCCGCCCCATCAGCATCCTGAGCGTGGATGGTGTGGTTCCAGGCAAGCCGATCGATCCCAGCGATCCTGGCATTCCGATCGATGCATTCGACGTGAACGATCTTCTCTTGATGCCGGCATCGCGTGTCGAATTCTACGTTCGGAACGACTCTCCGCGCCTTGAAGACGAGGTGTACATCCTTCGAACCAAGGGGCTCAACGCCGGCACGGATCAATGGCCAGAAATTCAACTCGCACGCATCGAACTGAAGGCCTCCAAAGGAGCTGAGGCCATCGAACTAGCCCTAAACTCACTCGTTACAATCGTTCCATCGGCGCTGTTTTCCGAGCAGGCGCCTGCGGCGCCTAAGCCGTTACCGAAGGGATGTATTCGTGATCTCAGGCCGGACGCAAAGGAGCACAGGCGCGTAACATTCGAGGGATCGGATGGCGATTGGCGGATAAGTACTGAAATTGTGCACCCACCCAAGAACGCTTCGACGGCGCAGCCAGCCGAAAAATTCGAGATATCAGAGGACACCGCGCTGAGTTCTGTGCCTTTCACCAAGTACGAACTCGAAGATGGGTCGATAGATTGGCAAGGGACACGCGAACGGCACGTCTGTGTAGAGCTCAACGGTGCCGGCAGCCGAAAACAGCTCTGGGTCCTGGTCAACAACACAGGCGCCCTGCACAACTTCCACATTCATCAGATGAAGTTTCGATTGGCGACGCGCGCCGAGCTTGTCGGCTACGGCGTAGAGGCTCCAACGTACTCAGAGACGTGTCCGGATAAAACCTGCAAGGAGCCGAGCTTCAAGTTTTTCGAGGAGGGCACGTCAGAGGAACCGGTCTGGCATGACACGATTCCCATTCCGCCACTGTCTGACGACCGCCCCGAGCCACCGATGGTTTTCGTCATCATGAGCTTCACGGCAGAACAGCAGGCGGGGCGCTTTGTTTATCACTGTCACATTCTCAAGCACGAGGACAAAGGATTGATGGCGCCGATCGAGGTTTGGAAGCCGTAGTTTTTGTCAGTGGATTTTGCAAGGAGCACAAAAATGAGAGCGTTCTTAGCAACGGCAATCATCACGTTCTGCGCGGCGGGTTTGTTGCAGGCCGTCGCGGCTAACACCTCCCCCGTGGCGATCAAACTTCGCTCCGGACAGTTCGTTTTTGATCCGCCGATCATCGAAATAAACAAGGGCGATTCCATCACGTGGACTCCGACCGCCGGCAATCACATTCTTGCTCCGAAGTCCGGAAACGCATTCACGCAGACCGTCGAGTTCAACAAGGACAGTCCGGTGGACGCCAGAACGATCACTTTCCCGGATGTCGGCGATATCGAGTACCTCTGCCTCAAGCATCCGGTTTCGATGCAGGGCACGATCAAGGTTCGTTAGGCGCGCTGGATCTGGCCGGCACCACGGCCGCGCCGGCTACCGCAACTGGATGAAATCAGGCGCTAAGGCCGCCAGCCTCGGGCCTGACGGCGTGGGGATTTCAAATGGCATATACTCAAGAGGTGGGGCGGAACTTCTGGTACGCGTTTGATGGGGCGACGCAGCGCTCGCCGGCATTCGGGGCGATTTATCTGAGTGCCGGGGCGCGCGACTCGCAGAAGATCTATTTCAACACGCGCGTCGCCGGGACGTTTCCAGCGGCGTTCGAGGCGAGCTTCGCGCCCCGCAAAGCGGATTGGATTCAGATCGCCGACGTACAGACGACCACGATCAACGACGACCTCGGGACAGACTGGGACGAT
>CALRVN010000124.1:0-9761 GCA_943371625.1 Hyphomicrobium sp. CS1GBMeth3 | reverse complement strand
CGAAAACTGGCCGCTGGCCGGAACGCACCGCGGACACGCGGGGCTGGCGAATTTACTCGAGACTGCATCCAAGTCGATGGAAACGTCCACGGAACCCCGGGAGTTCGTAGCGCAAGGAGACCGGGTACTGGTCGTCGGCTTCGCGAGCGGAAAGATCAAAGCCACGAACAAGACGTTCGAGGACGACTGGATCTTCGCCATCACGGTCCGGGACGGCAGACTGGCGAGCATCCGGGAATACGTCGACACGCAAGCACTGGCACGGGCTGCGCAGGTGGACGCGTCGGGTCCGGCGTAGCGCTAACCGACTGCGGTCATCGGTTCGGCGTCCAAGGTGAATGAGCTGCGGAACGCCGCCGAACACTCCGCGCGCTATCGAATGCCCAACCGTAACGGAGATCCCGATGTACGACCAATCCAAGCTATCCGAGTTGATCCGGTTCGCGCACGTAGGTGCGGGCTCCACGGTGATCGACGTTTACCCGGGCGACGGCGATTGGACCCGTCTCTTCTCGGAAGTCGTGGGACCCGACGGACGAGTCTACAGCTTCGTGCCGGCCGAGGTCGCTCACTTCACGAACGATCCGGTCGGCCGCATGCGGACGCTTGCGAACGAGCCCGGCCGAGAGAACGTCGAAGCCGTCTCGGCGGACCTCGTGGCGATGCCGGAGGTCACGCAGCCAGCGGATGTCCTGTGGCTGCACCTGTTCTACCACGATCTTCACACCGCGCTGATCCAGGCCAAAGGCGCGACGGCGGCCGACTTCAATCGAGCCGTCTACGAGCGGCTGAAGCCGGGTGGGTCCTACGTCATCGTCGATCACGCCGCCGCCGCTGGGGCGGGCACGAGCGACGCCCAGTCGCTGCATCGGATCGATCCTGCCTCCGTCCGCGAGGAGGTGGAGGCGGCCGGCTTCCTGCTGGACGCGGAAAGCACCTTGCTCTCCAACAAGGACGATCCGCACTCGATCAAGGTGTTCGATCCCTCGATCAAGGGCGAGACCGATCGCTTCGCCTATCGATTCGTGAAGCCCTGACATCGAGTCATCCGCGCTACAACGAGATTAGGTTTCGCAGCCGTGGAAGCGTCGCCGCCTTCCACGCGGCGCGGCCTTGCTGGCTAAATGGAGCGCGCCGGTTGCGATCGTGCTGGCCCGAGGCATTCGCAATTTGAACGCATGGCAGTATCACTTCGACGGATCCTGTCGTTGAAGTCGACAGAGGCGCGATGCTTAAGTATCGATGCAGATACTTGGGCAAGGCGAGAATGGCCGAAGGGCTACACGGCTCCCACCGATAAGTTGCCGCGCATGTCCGGCGAGTCCGCAAAAAGAGGGACAGCTGCAATGCCGTACGCGCGCTCATCGGGCGAGCATTATCCAGGCGGGCGCGTGGTCGCTCGCGTGTTCTTTGCCACGCACGGTCTTGTCGACACCTCCCGCTCTGAGCTGCGGGACGAGATCCGGACTGAGCAGAAAATGATCGAGGCGCAAGCCGGCGTCGCGCGGCCACCGGTTCCGCATGTGTGACCAGTAGGTGTAGAAGCGCTCATCCGGCTTCAGGTGCCTGAGCGCATCCGTCCAGCCCTGCTTTAGCAGCCGCTGATACGCTTTCCGGCTTGCCGGCTGCAGCAGCGCGTTATCGTCGTAGGAATGAGCGTCGTAGATATCGAGGCTGGTCGGCACGACATTATAGTCCCCCGCCAGTATAGCGGGGACCTTCGCCTTTTTGATGCTGCGGGCATGGCGGATGAAGCGCTCGAACCACGCGAGCTTGTAATCGAACTTCGGTCCCGGCTGCGGATTGCCGTTCGGCAAATACAGGCAGCCGATGACTATGCCGCTGATGGCCGCCTCAATGTAACGGCTTTGTTTATCGGCGGGGTCACCGGGTAAGACATCTCGCGTCACGTGGATCTCGTGATAGCGGGAGAGTATGGCGACGCCGTTCCAGGTCTTCTGACCCTTCCACGCTGCGCTGTATCCTGCCCTCTCGAGGGCCTTTGCCGGAAACGCCGATTGCTCTGCCTTCAGCTCCTGCAGGCAGACGATGTCGGGCTTTGCCGACTTCAGCCAGGCGAGGAGGTTAGGCAGCCGACTGTTGACGTTGTTGATATTTAATGTCGCGATCTTCATTGCCTTCCATCGCAGCAAACAGCCGCTTAATCGAGGGGGTTCGGCTGCAAGGCAGTGTGTGCGGGATCATTCGGCGGACAGTCGCTTCTAAGGTAGCTAAAGGGCTGCAACCCGCGCCTCGCGAGAATGTCGCGTGTAGCCATTGGAACGGGCACACGTTCGCGCCGTTGGTGACTCGCGGCCGACTTGGCGCACGCCCCGGCAGCGTGGCCCTCATCCTCCAGCGATCGGAATTCCGTGAAATACAAAGTCTGGGTGCCCGCACTTGCGGGCACCACCCTCCTCGCCGTTTCCGTCTACCTTGCGGCGCGCGCGGCCGAGCGGAGAAATCCGCCAACTGGCAAGTTCATCACCGTAGATGGCGTGCGTCTGCACTATATTGAGCAGGGAGAAGGTCCCGTCGTCGTCCTGCTCCATGGCAATACAGTCATGCTGCAGGATTACGTGGCGAGCGGCGTGTTCGCCGCGGCCGCAATGCGCTGCCGCGTCATCGCCTTTGACCGGCCCGGGTTCGGCTACAGCGAGCGACCGCGCACGAGGGCCTGGACGCCAATTGCGCAGGCAAAGCTCTTCGAGGCGGCATTGCGTCAGCTTGGAGTAGAGCGTGCCGTCGTGGTCGGTCATTCATGGGGCGCCCTGGTAGCCGTTGCGATGGCCCTCAATCACACGGACATCGTGCGCTCGCTCGTCTTGCTTTCGGGTTTCTACTATCCACGCCCCCGGCTCGACGTATTGCTGGCATCCCCGCCGGCTATTCCTCTCATTGGCGACGTACTGCGTTACACGATTTCGCCGATACTCCAGGCACTTTCATTGCCCCTCATGCTGCGGCAGATGTTTGGGCCTCCCTCCGTCCCGCAACAGTTCAAAAAGTTGTTTCCTTTGTCGATGATACTCCGTCCTTGGCAGATCCGCGCTACTGCGGCCGAAGCGGCGCTCATGATTCCGTCTGCTTTGAAACTGAGGTCGAGGTATCGCGAACTTGCGGTCCCGGTGGAAATTATCGCCGGCGATCGCGATCGCGTGGTCACGACCAGCCGGCAGTCCGCCCGGCTGCACGCCGAGTTGCCGGCATCCGCAATCCAGAACGTCAAAGAGGCTGGGCACATGGTGCACCACGTCGCCCCTGACCTCGTCCTATCTGCGATTTTTTCCGCCGCGCTCGCTCCGGAAACTGGATCCCCCGCTTCCTCTCATCACGCATCAGCGAGTGCGGTTTAGGCCATCGCGTTTTGTCCGTTGCTGACATAGTGGCTGCAGGAGACTACAGGCGCCATGAAGTTATCGATGGCGCTGTTGATGGCGTTCCGGTCAATCAGAAGTCGTCGCGGACAGGCGTTGATCCTGAACGTACGCTGGATGGCTGGAACGTGTCAGGCGCGCGGTAGCTGCAAGGAGAAGGTCGTGCCTTCCTCCTTGTTCGAGCTGACAGCGATTCCTCCGCTGTGTGCTTCGACAACCAGTCTTGCGATATAAAGGCCCAACCCGAGATGTGTGCCGTGCTCGGGTGACTCTTTGACGTCCTGGCCACGCATCCACGATTGGAAAATCAGTTTTTGCTGGGCCGGCGGGATCACGGTGCCGAGGTTGTGGACACTTACAGTCACCGTTTTGGGATCGGTGCCGTCGACCCTCACAGTGACCGGGCTCGGTGCTTGGCTATACTGGAGCGCGTTGCCAATCAGGTTCGACAACACCTGTCCCATGCGCGCCGGGTCCCATGAACCCAATCCATCGCCCGCATGAGAGACTTCAATACGGCGGTCTGCGTTCATAGCCAGCAGCTCATCCGCCATCTCTTGGCAGAGTACAGGCATGTCGGTTTTAGTTCTTGCTATGGGGATGTCAGTCCCGAATGAGGTACGTGTGAGATCAAGTAGATCGTTGAGGATCCGAGTCGCTCGGTCCGTCGACTTGACCAGCTCTGACATTACCTTCGCCTGTTTTGGATCGGCGGTTCCGGAGCGCGCCATATGGTGCGCCGCCATTGACGCCGCACCGATTGGATTGCGCAGATCGTGCCCAAGGATGCCGAGGAACAAATTGCGGGAGTTGTTGATCGTCTTAGTGTAGTGAGCCACCGACTCGGTCACGGCCTGATCGATCGCTTCGTTGAAGCGCGTCAGGTCCTCGACGTCCGTATTTTCCAGGGTGTGGTGTTGCGCCACCCATTGCTTGACAACGCTAGCCCGCAGCGCCCGGTATTCCGAGACCATCTGATCGATGTCGAATCCGTCAGAGAGACGCAGCGCGGCATGGATCTCAGCCGCGCTTTCTACAAATGGACCGCTTCCCGGCCCATCGCCACGCGACTTGTCAAACCGCTCTTGAGAGGTCTGCGCTGACTCGAGGTCGTCAGCCACGAACTGCAGGATATCGAGGATATGATCTTCCAGGGCCAGCTTTGACATCTTGTCACTCGCTGGTGTCCGGGTTCGCGCGAACTCGGTCCATTCATCGACGATGGCAGACGTATTGCGGCGAATGAAATCTGCGAGGCGCTCCTGCCCCTGTTGATTAGCCCTTTTATTTACATCATTCAAAAACGGGATCCTTAATCTCCTGCGAGCAGTACCTTTAGCATAAGTAGAACACATTGGCTGATATCGCTCCGCAGCGTTGGCCAGCCTGGGCGTTAACTGGAGCCTTGGCGTCACGCGTTAACGGGCCGCCTCTTTGCGGCGCCCGTGGCTAACCATCCCCGACGTAACGACCGCTCAGCGGTGCGTGGCCGCAACCTCCTGTACTGTTGCGGTTAGTTGATCGGGGTGGACCGGCTTGGCGAGGAACCGAGACTCGTCTGGCAAGTCATCAGGGCTGGGACGCATTCGCCCCGAGACAATGACGACGCCGATATGTGGCCACCGTCTGCAGATCACCTCGGCAAGGGCAAACCCGTCGAGTTCCCCCGGCATATGCACGTCAGTTACCACCACCCGTGGCTCACGGCCGCCTTCCAGCATCGCGAGCGCATCGTCCGCATTAGGCGCGTCGGTGACGGAGTGGCCGGCATCCTGCAATATCTCAGAGAACATCCAGCGCAGGATGGGCTCGTCGTCGACCACCATGATTTCCATTGGGTTTCCTCTTTTTTACCCAATGGCCCCGATAGGGGCGAGGTTCCCAGGAGCGTTACTTGAGTACGATGTGTCTCAGGAGGTTGTCGGAATATTAGCAAGGGCCTCCGGGTCGGGGGGGGTAGCCTTCGGGCACTCACTCGCGAAGGGCTTGTAGCAGGCTGTCATTGAGAATGCTGGAGAGGCCCACGAGCTCATGAATGCCGCAGCCTCCGGCGCGCAGGACGCCGATCGTCATGTCGCCGTCGAAATCCACCCCGGCGAAACACACACCTTTTAGGTCGCCTGATTCTGCTCTTTCGAGTAGCTTTTGCAGACCCTCGATGAGATCTTTCCTACCTTCTTCGGTCTTCTTCTCGCGCTCTTCCTTGATCAGCACCAGGTTAGTCATTGCTCACCTCAAGTCCCAATGAGCGAACCCAACCTCTCGCGATGAAAGTTAGTTCCTCCGCTTGCCTAGCGGTCCATGTGAGCAGGCGCCCCACATCGATAAGCAAACCCAATGCACCTAGTGGATGCAATGGTCGAGTTGATCCATCAAAAAAGATCAGCGTGAGGTACGCGTCCTCTGCCAAGCTCATCAAGGCGCTCCTCAAATCTGCTGCGTGTGTTCGCTCACGTGCTTCCATGGCACTGGCATCTCGCATCATGACGAGCGGCCACCGCAGATCGCTCATAGTCGCCGCATCCGGTTAATCAAGCTGCTCCTCTGTCAACACTAGGATAGTCATCGAGTTCACGAAGGACTTTAGGGATCGCCGCTTTTGAACGCGGATGCGGTCACCGCCGCGTCGAGTTCAAGCATCCGATCCCACAAGACCTTTAGCACAGCCTGTGCATCATCAACGGCGGCCTCAATCTCCGCACGGGCGCCCGCCTCGAGGCCGGGGGTTACCAGCTGCGCTGCGAAGGCCTCAAGCTTCCTCTCCGCTCGTCGGTACTCATCCCCTACGCGACGCTGCTCGATGAGCAATGGCCCGATGTCCATGACAGCGCTTCCAAAACCGCTATCGTCGTGCAACGCGGTGGGGATTCAAAAGTTCGGCGCCGAGTAAGGCAGTGATCCCCGGTAGATTTCCGGACGGTGGTTGGTCACGAACAGACCATATCCGGACTCAGCCTCCGGGAAGGATTGGAGGCGAACTGGCTGCCCGCGCGGGCCCTTCGTCGTCACCATGAGGCTGTACGGGCCGAAGGTCGCTCGTACACGCAGCCGGAGTCCTTGTGGCCCTTAGCGTCAGCGCGCTATTTGAAATTGACGCCTGCTCTTGAGTGGGTAGCGGGCCTGTTCTGGCTCCGCATGCAGCCTCCTTGCCGTCGAGCCTAACTCGGGCCGGCACTCGTTGCCATCGGCGCGCTACCAATCCGAGCGGATCAGGTGCTCCGAGCTTGTTGAAGCTGTTGGTAGATGCCGAGCCTGTCGGCAATCTGCCAATGTCCCGTTATCTTGTCCGCGCTGTCAAAGTAATAGACCGTCGCGCCCGACATCGTGATCGGTTTCCCGCTGGCAGGAAAGCTCGGGTGGTCGGCGGTATGCGTCGCCGCCCAGAGCCATGTCACCATCACTCTGTTTTCATCGGCGATCATTTCGCACACGTGGAATTGCTGATCGGGAAAAGGTGCGCGCGAAAGACGGACACGAGTCTTGAAGCCCTCGACGTCGAGCGCTTGGCCGTCCCATGGGTCACCTGGGTCGTGATGGATCGTGTAGGTGTCGGCGAGGTACGTGTCGCAACGTTCAGCCTCGCCGTTAGACCAGACTTCACGCATGAACCTAGTCAGTATGGCCTTGTGCCGTTCGTCTGCCGGGGTGGTCGCACTATTCATTTGATTTGGGGATTGAGTCATCGGTGCAGAGCCGGATGATGTGGTTGGTTACGTCGACAGGCCAGTCGGCGATGAGCTCCTTGAGCCGGGGAATGCTGTTGGCGAAAAGCGCGCGCGAGGCTTCCTCGAAGTTCGGGCGATTTCCCGCGATCGCCGACATGAACCTATAGGTACGCTCGTGGAGCTTGCGCAGCTGCGCTTTATCGGTGAGGACACCGCGTCGCGCTTCTTCGACCAACTTGCGCAACGTGACGGAAGCACCGCCTGGTTGTTCCGCGAGCCATTCCCAATGACGGGGGAGTAGGGTGACTTCACGCGGCACGACGCCAAGCTTGGGACGCCCCGGCGAGCGGGGGACCTCGTCTAGGGTGCCCGGGAAGCGCTTTAGCAGTCGCGCCGAAATATCTTCCTCAGACCCGCGCAGGTCGAAGTCGATCTGCTTGCCAGTCGCATCGTCAAAGATAAGCACCGACGCATCCGCATGAGTGCTTGCGAGCTCTTTGAGCGCGAGAGCCACGCGAATGTAGGAGCCACAGGCCACGCGGCTCGCACGATTGAAAGCCGTGCATGATAGCGGGACTGAGGACGCCTGCTTTTTGTTGAGCATGAGTCAATATTACCCGGATAAAAACAAACGTCAATATACCCGGATAAAATATGGTCAGCGATCCCCGCCCGTCGCTTGCTCCCATGAAAAATGTCCCATGTTGGCCTTCGCTGCGTAGCGACTTCGGCCGAAACGTCCCAATTGCAGAAGTCGCCGGCCGATGATCGCCGAGGCGGCGGCCGCCGCTCACCACGTCCGCTGACCGGGGAAAACAAGACAAGCAGGCGATGCGCTGTCCTGAGCCAACGCGGCTGCTGCTGCTTCGTCCTCTCAGGCTGATGACCCCCTTGCTCACCACTCGGACGCCACGCCGGAAATAATTTCGCTCACCAGTAGGGCTGCGCTTGTTGCAAGGCCGAGCGTGGGCACCCACGCGGGGACCGTGAATGCGCCGGCTGGCGCGGCTATAGCTCGGCCCGGAAGTCTACTCTGGGGCCACAAACTCGCCTGTCAGTCACTGAAGCCTTGACGCGATCGAAATCGCCCACAGGGGCTAGTGACCATTAGATGAGGCGCCATTCTCAACCTCAAAGGGTTGGGCGCGCTCGACCCTGGAGGTCTTAATATGACCCTTCAGGTGAAAGTCGATGTTGCGCAGTGCCTCCGGGCGCTTGCCATCATTGTCTACATACTGATCTGATGAAAGGCCGAGGCGGGATAGCAATCCGTCTCGGCCTTTTGCGTTGGGGGCAGGGATGGCGAATCCAGGCGAGCTTATCGACCGGATTGCGATCGCGATCATTGCGGCGTTGGCGATCGCGTTTTCGTTCGCGGTGAATAGTAAGGCGAGCTGGGAGTTTTTTGCTGGCGCGAAGGTGACCGATTGGCTGCAGGCAATCGGCAGCATCGGGACCCTTGCGATCGCGTGGCTTGCGTACAAGAGCTGGCGCCGCCCAGATGATACGCGGCGGCGGGCCGATACGGCGCAGGTCCTGCTGCGATTGAGCCGGAACACGGAGAACGCCCTATTCTCTGTGCGAATCCGCCGGACGTCCTACATCCGCACCAAAGCACCAACGGACGTTGAAATAGCGCGCATGATGGTGGCCGTGTCGAAGGACGTGAACGAGGAAGAACTCAATTCCGCGCGCATGGCGATCAACGAACTAGACACGTACCGTGCCGAGGCTACGCACCTGTTCGGAGCCGAAGCTCAGAAAAAGATCGACGAGATCATCGCTTGCTACAACGAGCTGGCGAACGCCGCTGAGTTCCTGTTGAGCTTCGGGGATAATCCTGAGCTGATTACTGCCACGCCGCCCGATGGCGGTGTTATCGGCATGGGGAAATCCGTTCATAAGCATCTGCTGGTGTTCGGGGCAGCCTGGCTGAGCAAGGGGGAAAAACGCACCGATGTGTTCGCCGACAGGCTGAGCGAGGCGGGGAATAGTCTGCGCGAACTGCTCGTAAAACATCTCTCCGAATGACCGGGAAATGATCAGCACCGCCTTGCGGCTGGTTTCGCGACGGCACCAATTGCGCCAGGTAGCCCACCAGTCTGCTTTGACGCCTCGCTGCCCGGGTTGAGCTAGCCAGTAGTCTCGGAACCGCTCATAAATTGTCGCTGCGTGTTGGCGTTCCAGCCTCAGGATTCTTCATTCGCGAGTCCCTGAAGTTCGTTTGACAACGGACTTTCGGGAGCGCATAAGCCGCCCGAAAAATGGAGGGCGAGATGGCTAACTATGCGGGGTTGGTAATTACACTTCTCATCGGGATGGTACCGGCTTTGACCCTAGCTGGGAGCAGCGGCGTCGATAGCGGGGCAAGAACGGTGGGCGTTGCGTGCCTCGTAATCCTGCTCTTCTTTCTCATCAGCGTCGTTCTGGTGGTGCTCGGTTGGGCACCTCGGCAACTTAAAGAGGTAGTAGACAAGCTGTTGGTGTCACCGAAAGAGAAGGCGCCGCAGCCGGAGATTGGGATAATAGCGTTGCTGCAAAGGATTCATCCGAAGTTCGTTACCGACTCGTCGAAAGGTATAGACGGCGGTGTACAGATGGCGGCCAAGGCAACGCTCGACAAAATCACTCACGAGGCCGCTTTGGGGCAGCTTACTGTCTTCGGGAAGAGACAGGACGAGCCGCCGCTGAAGACGGATAGGAACTTCACGCAGATACC
>CALRVN010000123.1:0-9782 GCA_943371625.1 Hyphomicrobium sp. CS1GBMeth3 | reverse complement strand
TATCGACGTGAACGAACGGCACGCCTGACGTCGGATAATAGCCGATGCCGCCGACCTGCCGGACCGTTGCCGACCAGCGCAGCTGCTTCAGCGGAACGTCCGGAAACATGGCGTCGACAGCCTGTCCCGTCATGTGCTTGCTCTTCTTCGCCTGGCCGCCGCGCGTGCGCCGAAGCATTTCGTTGGTGGCTTCCGAGCGATGCCCGCAGATGATGTTTATGGGCTCTTTGCTGCCCAGCTCGCTGTGCATGTCCCAAAGCAAATCGATGGTCTTGGGATCCATCTGAACGGCTCTGTTCTGTCGCCAGTCGCGCATGATCCAGTCGATCTTCTTCATCGCTTCCGGATCGTACTTGCCGTTCTTTTTGTAGGTGATCGTCAGCGTCTCCTTCGTGTGGATATGGAAGAAGGAGATCGTACGCGTCGAGCCGAAGGCTGCGACGACGTGGGGCGAGCCTGCGCTCAAGCCCAGAATTGCGGCGGTCAGCGCGCCGAGGATAGCCTTTTTACGCGATACCAACGTGCCACCCCGTGTTCTGACCGGTCGTGGCGTCCCTGGCGCTGAGCACCGTACGGGGCGCCGGATTGCGACCGGCATTCACGTTCCCTCAGGGTTAATCGCCAACCATTAATGATTGGTAACTAAGCTTCCTAAGGGGGCAATGGGGGCTCAACTAGGCCCTGATGGGGCGATACGGTGGCAACGGACGATGGCTTAACTCGCTGTTGTGACTAATTGAATCGCAACAATTTTAGAAGCCGCCCAGCGTCTGGCTGATGAAGTCTCCGACGCTCTGGAACGGGTTGCCCGACGCGATCGCCTCGGGAGCCTTCACCGGAGCGAGGTGGTTCGGCCCCTTCGCGATCTGCTCCCAGCGCCCTGCGAGCGCCAGGTTGATGCGCTCCTCGTGGCCATAGACGTCGCGCGCCGTCTGCAGTTCGCCGGCGTCGTCGACCCACGCCGTGAAGTAGGTCACGTGCACACCGACCCGGCGCTCGATCGGGACTTCATTGTTCGGCGGCCCGTTGGTGATGAGATCGGCGATCTTGGCTGCATCCCAGCCCTTGTCCTCGCCCAGCAGGATCTCCGCCATGCGGCGCGGATTGCGCACCCGCATGCAGCCGTGGCTGAACGGCCGGCTGACCTCCTCGAACAGGCCCCGCGCGTTGGTGTCGTGCATGTAGACGGTATGCTTGTTCGGGAAGTTGAACTTCAACTCGCCCAGCACGTTGCTCGCGCCCGGCGGCTGATAGACGTCGTAGGTGCGGATGTCGGTGTAGGACCAGTCGATGCTCTCGGGATCGACGTCGCGCCCGTTCTTGGAGATGCGCAATCCCTGCCGGCTGAAGTAGGTGCCACCACGAGCAAGGCTCGGGTAAAGCTCGTTGACCTTGATCGAGTTCGGCACGTTCCAGCGCGGCTGGAAGGCGATGGACTTCATCGTCTCCGAGAACACCGGCGTCTGCTTGTCGACAAGGCCGGTGATGATGCGCTCGGTATGGATCACCGCGCCATTCTTGACGATGCGCAGCGTGAACTCGGGAATGTTGGCGATGACGTAAAGGTCGCCGAGGTCATCCGGCATCCACCGCCATTGTTCCATGTTGGCGAGGAGCTTTTCCGGGCCGAGCACCTCGACGTCGTTGAGCAGCGTGCGCGTGGCGTTGCCGACGACGCCGTCGGGCCGCGTGCCGCGCTCCTTCTGGAACGCCACGACGGCGGCCTTCAGCCCCTCGTCATAAAAATTCTCGTCCGCCGGCTTCTCCGCCGTGCCAGCCGGCAGCCCGGCCTTCAGCCGCTTGCGCAGCAGCGCCACCTGCGGATCGCTTTTGCCGGGGCTGAGCAGCGGCCCGTTCGGCAGCGTGACGACCTCTTGCGCCGCGTTCGCGCTCAGCAGCGCCAGGTACTTCTGCCGGAGCTTCTCGAACTGCGGATGCTTCGGGTGCAGGGTACGCAGGTAAAGTCCGGGCTCCGGAGCGGTCGACAGAGTGGTGATGACGCTGACCGGCTCGTACGGCAGGGGCTTGCGGTCGAGATAGGACGACAGCTGCGTTGCGGGATCCATGATGCGGCCGCCGCGTGCAAAGCGCGCGTACTTCATCGCCGACAGCGACAGCGTCAGCTCCGCGTCGGCAAGCACCGGCACCTCGATCGGCGTACCTTCGGCAGCAGGCGCCAGCGTCGGCACCGCGAACTCCGCGGCCTCGAGCCCCCACTCGCCGGCCTTGCCGAATTCAGCGGCGAGCGCACGCCCCTTGTCGTTCAGCCCTGTCTGCGACACCCAGATCGGCCTGAAGCCCTGCGTTGCGTAATAGGTGGCAAGCGCGGCGCGATCCTGCATCTCGCCTTCGTCGCCACGCATTCTGACCGCCAGCTTCTGCTGCAGCGCGGCGCCGATCGGATCCTTCGGTGCGGGTGAAGGTGCGACGGCTGGAGCTGTCGCGGGCAGCGTCTCCGCGGCGGCGAGGCGCTTGGTCCCGGGCTGCTGCGCCGCGGCGACCGAAACGATGACGAGGCTCGCGGCTATGCCGAGAGCCCAAGGACGCACACGATACATACGCAATACTCCACCGGTCCCAGCGGCACGCTAGCCGAGCATAAGCGGCCCCGCCACTGCCCCGGTCTTGCTGCAACGCGGAATTCGTCAAGCTCTTTCAAGACTGTTGCCAGATTGCGACGTCATCCGATCGTCATCTTGGCGACCTGTTCGCTGCGAGCTGCAATTTACCAACGCAGCTGCCTCTCGCGGCTTCGAGCCCGAGTGATGCAAACGCGGGAGCGGGGTGGTCCTGGCCCTCATAATTGTTTTGTTGGATGCGGCCATCGCCGCCCCGCTCGGCAGGGATACCGACCGACTGCCTTCCCTGGATCGCATCCGTGCCCAGAGCCCACTGACATTTTCGCGTCAGCGACAGAACGGTCATGGAGCCAGCTTATGGGCCCCGCGCATTCTCCTGCCGGCCCATCCCGTGCAATACGCCAGCGCACGTCTGCACCCCGCGTCATCGAGATGGGCCGCCGCAAGTCTAAGCGGGCAGAAGCAGGCGGGGATAAATCCGGGCGCACACGGAGCGAGCGCAACGGATAAACGGAATGCCTGCGAAGCAGGCGAAATGGCGATTGTGTTGCAAGCCTGCGGCGGCCGCATCGATTCAAGCCATCCGCAGAAACCACCAGTATCCAACGCGCTGCCCGACAACTTATAGCTGAATTGATCAGCTTTCAGGTTCGGGGCGTAGCGTTTCGTATGCGTGGGATGAGTTCGACGGCGTCGCTTCGGCACGCTGCTTTGGTTGCAGTCTGTTCTGGATTGAGCACGGCCGCCGCGTTCGTTTCTCTTGCCTCTGCCGCCTGCACGGAAACGCCACCCGGTGGCACCACGATCACCTGTGAGGGCGACCAGTCCGCCGGCATCTCGTACTTCAACTCGCCCTACACCAACCTTATCGTTCAAAACCTCACCCAGCCGATCAGCCCGACGACGGGCATCGAATTCCAGACATCTGTCGGGGGGCTGGATCTCAAGCTGTTCGCTTCCCTTGGCACGCAGGGCATCGAGGTAGCCGCCGACTACCGCAACGGCATCGTCGTCTCCACCGGGATCACCGAGGTCAGCAACTCCGCCGACGCCCATGCTTCAGGCGGCGACATCGACGTTGAGATCGTCGGCAACGTCTCCAAGACGGGCGACGCGTCCAACGCCATTCGCATGGAAACCGCTGCCACTGCCATGCACGATACCGTCGGCGATGCCGATGCGCAGGGCGGCAATCTCACTTTCTCCATGACCGGCGCCGTGAAAACCAAACTCGCCGGAAGTGCCATCCACGCCTACGCGGGGGCCAACGCCTACGTCACCGAAGGCGATGCCACCGCAACAGCCGGCAATGCGCATCTGACGACCGACGAAATCACCACGAGCGACTACGGTGCGCCGGGCATTCTAGCAACCAGCGGCACCAACGCTTTTGCAGTCCAGTCCGGACGCGCGTTTGCGTACGCCGGGACTGTCACCATCGACAGTCTCGGCCCCGTCACGACCTCCGGTCAGTACTCGCCCGCCGTCACAGGCGCCAGTTCCGCATATGCGAGCGCGATAGACGGCGCCACGGCAACGTCGGCCGACGCCATCATCAAAGGCACGTCCATCCGAACCGACGGAAACGACTCTGACGGCTTGGTCGCAGCAAGCACGGCGCTCGCCGATGCCATGTCGGGTGACGCGATCGCGACCAGCGGAAATGCTGTCACTGTCGGCGGGGGGAATATCGAGACGCACGGCATGAACGCCAGCGCTATCCAATCGGTCACCGACGCCACGGCACACGTCTACGGTGATGGGAACGCCGTGGCGACCGGGACGACCGCGAGCATTACCGCAGGCGAGGTCGTCACCAGGGGCCCGTTGTCCTACGGACTGGAAGCGCACGTCACCGCGTTGGCGCAAACGGTGGGCGTGGGAACAGCGACCGCGCATGGCGGCACTCTCGATATCGCCAGCAGCCAATCGATTACGGTGGACGGCGATTTCTCCAATGGCATCCACGTCGACAAGCGCGACCAAGCCATCGTCGAAGGCAGCGGCACGGCGACAGCGACCGGCGGCGACGTCACCATCACCAGCGCGAAAATTTTTCTGAAAGGCTCCAGCTCCATCGGCATCAACGCCGCCAACGCTGCCGAAGCCACAAGCAGCACCGATGCCTACGCCCAGGGCGGCGACGTCAAGATCAGCGCGCACGACATTACGATGGCGGGCGATGCCTCGTTCGCGATCTACGCTGAGACTAGGGCCACGGCCGACACCGCGGCGATTGCAGGCGACGTGACAGTGAAGACTACCGGCGCCATCACCGCCAACGGCATCAGCGGCATCGGTATCGTTGTCACCTCGGCTTCCGGCAGCACCGGCACGGCCGAGAACGGCGATCTGACGGTGAACGTCGCATCGGGCTCCGTCAGCGGCGGCTTCGTGGCCGTCTACTTCTACGGCGGCGCCAACAACACTCTCAGCAACAAAGGTACATTATCGGCAAATTCCGGCCTCACCGTGTATGCAGTCGCCGACGGCGACGAGACCATCGAGAACGAGGGCCTCATCCGCGGCAGCGTCGATCTGGGCACCGGCGCCAACACCTTCAACAACCGCGCCGGCGGCACCTACGAGATCGGCGACTTCGCCGCGCTCGGCGTCGGCCGATCTCTGACCAACTTCGGTTTCATATCGCCCGGTGGCAACGGCGCGCTGCAGACGAGTACCGTCTACGGCAATTTCGAGCAGAGGGCCGGCGGCAAGTGGCTTGTCGACGCCGACTGGACAGCACCCGCACCCGGCAACGCCGATCTCATTGTCGTGCTTGGCGACGTCAAACTCGCCGGTACCGTCGTCGCCATACCGGCAAACTTCCCGCTCACCACCGCCGGCGCGACGAACCAGTTCCACATCATGCACGCAGAAGGCACCATCTCTCTGCTTGGCATTGCGGCCGCCGACACCGCCACCGTCGACTACGAGCTGGAGCTTATCGGCAACGACCTGTTTCTCAACGCCACCATCGACTTCCTCGGCACGCCGGGCGGCCTCAACCACAACCAGACGGAAATCGCCCGGTATCTCAACGCCGCGCTCGACGGCGGCGCGCCATCCGGCTTCACCTCGGTGCTCTCGGCTCTTGTGTCGCTGCCCGACAAGCCCGCCCTCGCCGCGGCCCTGGATCAGCTCTCGCCCGAGATCTACTCCTACGCCAAGATCGAGACCCTCTTTGCCAGCGAACAGTTCTCCAGCGACCTGATGAGCTGCCGCGTCGCCGACGGCGATGGTTACGCCGTCATCCGCGAGGGCCAGTGCATCTGGGCGCGCGCCCGTGCCCGCTACCTGAACCTCGATGCCACGTACGAGAACCTCGGCGCCGACTCGACCGTGGGGTCGTTCTCTGCCGGCGGACAGGTTGCAGTCGCGCCGTCGGTCAGGCTCGGCTTCGCCCTCGGCTACGACGACATCTCCCTCGACAGCGGCACCAGCGCCCGCGCCAGCGGCGACCGTGTAAACGTCGGCGCCGTCGCCAAGTACGAGCGCGGGCCATTGCTCCTCGCCGCCTCCCTGGCCGGCGGCTGGAGCGACCTCGACACCTCGCGCCAGATCGCATTCGGAGGTTTCAGCGGCGCGACCAGCGCCGACACCAGCATCGACTACGGCCTCGCCCGGCTGCACGCCGCCTATCTCATCGAGCGGGCCAGCTGGTACGCGAAGCCACTCGTCGACGCCACGGTGACGCGCATCGAGTTCGACGGTGTGGACGAGACCGGCGGCTCCGGCGCCGCGCTGCTCGTCGCGTCCGGCAGTGGCACCATCTTCTCCGTTTCGCCGGCGGTCGAGGTCGGCACCGAATATCGCTTCAGCGCCTTGTCCGTCGTGCGGCCGTTCCTACGCGGCGGCGTCACCTGGCGCGACGCCGACAGCATCGACCTCACCGCATCGTTCGCCGCGTTGCCTGCGAGCGTCGGCGCCTTCACCATCGAGACCGCGCTGGACGACCTGCTCGTCGACGTTGCAGCCGGCTTCGACCTGATCAACGCCGCCGGCGCTGTGCTGCGCATCCAGTACGACGGCCGCTTCGGCGACGAGACCGCCCAGAACAGCGCCTCCTTCAAAGGCAGCGTCCCTTTTTGACGGGTGCGTTTCGACCTGCGCGCCCGGCGGCCGGCTCCCCGTCCATGCGAAGCATGGCTCCGCCATGACGGGGGAGTCGCCGGGCGCCAATAAAAAAGACAACGCCGCGCTGCCCGAAGGCCGCGCGGCGCGTCTCACAAGCCAGGAGCTGCGTGCCTTACCGGTCAGGCACGTGGCTCGAGGCCGTATTCCTGCATTTTGCGATAGAGCGTCGATCGGCCGATCTTCAACCGCTTCGCCACTTCCGTCATGTGTCCGCGATAGCGGCCGAGCGCGAGCCGGATCATGTCCGCCTCGATCTCGTCCAGCGGACGGATGTCGCCCGCTTCCGTCACCACCGGAATACCCAGCGCGCTGTGCGAGCCGTTGGCGCGGATCTCCATCGTCTGCGGGATGATGTCCTCGGCACCGAGAACCGCCGGTCCCTTGAAGCCGCCGGGCTTGGGCGCCGGAGCGGGGGCTGCCGGCACCGCCGTGTCGAAGCCCGTGACGTGCGCCGCGATCTGCGGGAAGTCGGCAACGGTCAGCTCAGACCCATCCGCGAGCACCACGGCACGGAACACCGCGTTCTCCAGCTGGCGCACGTTGCCGGGCCAGGGATAGCTCTTGATCAGCCGCAGCGCATCGTCGCTGATACCGTTGATGCGCTTTCCTTCCTCGGCGGCAAACCGCGCCAGGAAGTGCTGCGCCAGTTCGGCGACATCGCCCAGACGCTCGCGCAGCGGCGGCACCCAGATCGGGAACACGTTCATGCGGTAGTAGAGATCCTCGCGGAACTTACCCTCGCGAACCATCTCGATCATGTTGCGGTTGGTCGCCGAGATCAGCCGAAAGTTGACGTTCACCGGCTTCTTCGAACCGACCGGATCGATCTCGCCTTGCTGCAGCGCGCGCAGCAGCTTCACCTGCGCATCGAGCGGCAATTCGCCGATCTCGTCGAGGAACAGCGTGCCCCCGTCGGCTTCCTGGAATTTGCCGATGCGCTTGTCGGTGGCGCCGGTGAAGGAGCCCTTCTCGTGACCGAACAGCGTCGACTCGACGAGGTTCTCCGGGATGGCGCCGCAGTTGACGACGACGAACGGTTTGCCGGCACGTTCGGACTCGCCTTGCACGGCACGCGCGATCAGCTCTTTGCCGACACCCGACTCGCCCTCGATGAGCACCGGAATGTTCGAAGCAGCGGCGCGCTTGCCGAGCGCCACGACCCGCTCCATGCCTTCGCCGCGAACGACGAGGTCGGCAAAGGTCAGCGTGCCTTCGACCTTCTTCTTGATGCGCGTGATCTCACCCGCGAGAGCTTCGATCTTCAGCGCGCTCTTGATCGACACTTCGAGCCGCTCCGGCGAAACCGGCTTGACGACGAAATCGACGGCACCCGCGCGCATGGCGTTGATGGCGGCATCGATCGAGCCGTGTGCGGTCTGCACGATGATCGGCGGCGTGCCGGGCTTGTCCGCCACTTTCTCGAGCACGCCCATGCCATCGAGGCCGGTCATCACGAGATCGAGAAGAACGAGAGAAATATCCGCGCGCTCCGGACCCTCGAGGATCTGCAGGGCTTGCTCCCCCGAGCCGGCGGTCTTAGTACCAAAGCCCAGCCGCTTGATCGTCTCTTCGAGAATGCGACGCTGGGTGGGATCGTCATCGACGATAAGTAAACTCTTGACCATGAGGCACTCGAACTCGACCTAAACTGACCACCCCGGTCGCTCTCGAGCGCTTCAAGTCCGAATTGCTTCAAGACTGGACACTCGGCCACCGGCGGCTCACTCAACAAGGGCAAGACTGCCCAACAAGGGTAAACAAGCTGTTGCGAGAAAGCCCAGGTTGAGCCTTTTTTGGGCACCGAGAGTCTTCGGTGCAACGCGGAGTGCCCCGTTGCGGAGCACTGGAAAGCCCCTCGATCACACAAATACTGGAGCCCCTGATGCGACTTAGCGCCAATGGACTGCGAGCAGACTTCAACGCGCCGGACGGTGCTGCGGCAAAGGCGACGGCCGGGCTTGGCGTCATGCCGGAGTGGAATCTCGCCGACCTTTACCCCTCACCGGCGGCTCCGGAGATCGCCCGCGACCTGCAAAAGGCTGCCGAGGAGGCTAAGCGCCTCAAGGAGACCTATTACGGCAAGCTTTCCTCGATCGCCGCCGACGGCGCTGCCCTGGCGGCCGCCATCGAAGCATTCGAGCAGTTCGTCGAGTTGACGGGGCGCCTCGGCTCCTTCGCCGGCCTGCACTACGCCGGCAATCAGGCCGATCCCGAGCGCGCCAAGTTCTACGGCGACATCGCCGAGAAGCTCACCGCCATCGCCAGCGACATCATCTTCTTCGAACTCGAGCTCAACCAGATCGATGACAAGGTGCTGCAGGCGGCATTCGGGAACGCCAAGCTCGCGCACTACAAGCCGTGGATCGAGAACGTCCGCAAGGAGAAGCCCTATCAGCTCGACGAGAAGCTCGAGCAGCTGTTCCACGAGAAGGGCCAGACATCGAGCGGCGCCTTCAACCGGCTGTTCAACGAGACCATCGCCGCGCTCCGTTTCCCCGTCGCCGGCGAGGCTGAGCCGCTGCCGCTCGAGATGACGTTGAACCTTCTTTCCAGCCCCGACGGCAAGCAGCGTCAGGCCGGCTCCGAGGCCCTCGCCAAAGTCTTCAAGGACAACGTGCGGCTGTTCACGCTGATCACCAACACGCTCTCCAAGGACAAGGAAATCTCCGACCGCTGGCGCGGGTTCAAGGATGTCGCCGACGCGCGCCACCTCGCCAACCAGGTCGAGCCCGAGGTCGTGGACGCACTCGTATCGAGCGTCCGCGCAGCTTACCCGCGCCTGTCGCATCGCTACTACGCCATGAAGGCGAAGTGGCTCGGCATGGAGCGGCTCGCGCACTGGGACCGCAACGCGCCGCTGCCCGAGCGCCCCGAGCGCGTCTTCGCTTGGCCCGAAGCGCAACAGCTCGTACTCGGCGCCTACCGCGACTTCGCCCCGCAGATGGCGGACGTCGCGGGCGAGTTCTTCGACAAGAACTGGATCGATGCACCCGCGCGTCCCGGCAAGGCCCCCGGCGCCTTCGCCGCCGCCACCGTGCCATCGGTGCACCCCTATGTCCTGCTCAA
>CALRVN010000122.1:0-9787 GCA_943371625.1 Hyphomicrobium sp. CS1GBMeth3 | reverse complement strand
CTGCGAAAACAGCGCGGCTTTGACGGCCGCGCTGTTAGGCTATCGTTGGCGCCGGCGACTCCCCCGCGGGGAGCCGGCCGCCGGCGCCGAAGAGTGGCAAGTGTCAGAAGAAGCCGAGAGCCTTGGGGCTGTAGCTCTGGAGAACGTTCTTCGTCTGCTGATAGTGGTCGAGCATCATCTTGTGCGTCTCGCGGCCGATGCCCGACTGCTTGTAGCCACCGAATGCCGCGTGGGCCGGATAGAGGTGGTAGCAGTTGGTCCAGACGCGGCCGGCCTTGATGCCGCGGCCCATGCGGTAGGCGGTGTTGGCGTCACGCGACCACACGCCGGCGCCAAGGCCGTAAAGCGTGTCGTTGGCGAGCGAGAGCGCTTCGGCCTCGGTCTTGAACTTCGTCACCGACAGAACCGGTCCGAAGATCTCCTCCTGGAAGATGCGCATCTTGTTATGGCCAGCGAGAACAGTCGGCTCGACGTAGAAGCCGTTCTCGAAGCCGGAGCCGATCGACGCGCGCTTGCCGCCGGTGAGCAGCTGGGCGCCTTCGCCCTTGCCAATGTCGATGTAGGCAAGGATCTTCTCGAGCTGGTCGGAGGAAGCCTGGGCGCCGATCATGGTGTTGGGATCGAGCGGGCTACCCTGCACGATCTTCTTCACGCGCTCGATGGCACGCTCGATGAAGGCGTCATAGATGCTCTCCTGCACGAGGGCGCGTGAGGGGCAGGTGCAGACCTCGCCCTGGTTGAGGGCGAACATGGTGAAGCCCTCGAGTGCCTTGTCGAAGAACGCGTCGTCGTCGTTGAAGACGTCGGCGAAGAAGATGTTCGGCGACTTGCCGCCAAGCTCGAGCGTCACCGGGATGAGGTTCTCGGAGGCGTACTGCATGATGAGACGGCCGGTGGTCGTCTCGCCGGTGAAGGCGATCTTGGCGATGCGCGGGTTGGAGGCGAGCGGCTTGCCGGCCTCGACGCCGAAGCCGTTGACGACGTTGAGGACGCCCGGTGGCAGGAGGTCGCCGATGAGGTCCATCAGAGCCATGATGGAGAAGGGCGTCTGCTCGGCGGGCTTCAGGACGACGCAGTTGCCGGCGGCGAGAGCGGGAGCGAGTTTCCACACCGCCATGAGGATGGGGAAGTTCCAGGGGATGATCTGACCGACGACGCCGAGCGGCTCATGATAGTGGTAGGCGATGGTCGTCTCGTCGATCTCGGACAGCGCGCCTTCCTGGGCACGGACGCAGCTCGCGAAGTAGCGGAAGTGATCGACGGCAAGCGGCAGGTCGGCGGCCATCGTCTCGCGGATGGGCTTGCCGTTGTCGATGGTCTCGACGGTGGCCAGCGCAGGGAGGTTCGCTTCCATCCGATCGGCGATCTTGAACAGGACGGCGGCGCGCGTGGCGGCGGGAGTCTTGCCCCAGGCTTCGGCGGCGGCGTGAGCGGCGTCGAGCGCCTTCTCGATGTCCTCGGCGGTCGAGCGGGCGATCTCGTTGATCAGCTCGCCGGAGATCGGAGTGCGGTTCTCGAAATACTGGCCCTTGGTCGGAGGCACCCACTGGCCGCCGATGAAGTTGTCGTAGCGGGTGCGGATCTTGATGCTCTGGCCGACACGTGCCAGAGCCGCCGACGGGGTCTCAGGATTTACGATGAGCTGCATTACATTCCTCCCAGGAGTGAGGGTCTGGCCCTACTTTTGTGGCGGCACGTTACTCCACTTGCGCCTGTATTCCAAAGTCGAGACGTATTGGAAATTAGTGCAAATGCTTCGTTGCGTGTAGTTGATCCAGATCACAGGATTGTGCTGTCGCCAACAATCGCAGACACATGGCCCATTAGCTTAGGCGCATGAATGAGCAGAAAAGTTTCGGGACCAGAGATCGAGCGCGTGATCCAGCTTCTGGGCCGGTTGCCAGGGCTTGGGCCGCGCTCGGCGCGCAAGGCGGCGCTGGCGCTGATCAAGCGGCGCAACGATCTGCTGGTGCCGCTGGCGCAGGCGCTGGCGGATGCGGTCACTAAGATCGTCGAGTGCCCCACCTGCGGCAACCTCGACACGGTGGCACCGTGCAGCATCTGCCAGGATCCGCGCCGTGATCGCGCGTTGATCGTCGTCGTGGAAGAGGTCGGTGACCTGTGGGCGCTGGAGCGAGCGGGGGTTGTCAACGGGCTTTATCATGTGCTCGGCGGGCATTTATCGCCGTTGGACGGGATCGGGCCAGACCGGCTCAATATTGCCGGTCTGATCGAGCGCGCGGCAACTGGGGAGCCAAAAGAGATCGTCCTCGCTCTCAACGCGACGGTCGAGGGCCAGTCGACTGCTCATTATTTGACCGAGCAGCTCGCGCCCACAGGAATTGTTGTCTCGCGGCTAGCCCAGGGCGTTCCCGTGGGCGGCGAATTGGACTACCTGGACGAGGGGACGCTGGCTGCGGCAATCAAGTCACGCAGGCGGATGTAGCCTGGGAATCGGGCAACACAGCGCGGGCAATCTGCTGGAAGCCCGTGACATATCACCATGAATTTCGTTGCCAAAATCCAACTAACTTTTCCGTTTGATATATTAGGGCGTTGGCCTTTGGTGAGGAGCGTTTAGGCCGGCACCGTGAAACGGTGCACGGCTGGGGGCGGAATGGACGAGGGTAGCTCGCAACATCTGGGGCCTGGAGAGTGGCGGTCGCGCCTGCTCGAGCTGCCACGATTCAACAAACGCATCATCCTGGTCTCGTTCGATCTGCTGCTGCTCACGGTGGCGCTGTGGATCGCGCTCTCTATTCGCTACAACACCGTCTACGTACCCCCGAGCTGGGCCACGGCGCTGGTATTGATCAGCGCGCCGATCATTACCGTTGCGACGTTTGCGGCCTCGCGGCTGTACCGCCTGGTGACGCGATACCTCGGGTACCGCGGGCACACGCGCATCATCGGCTGCATCTGGCTGTCGGTGCTGATCTGGTCGTTGATCGTCTTCATGTCGGGTCAGCTCGGCGTCCCGCGTTCGGTGGTGCTGGGATACGGCGTGCTGGCGACGCTGCTGATCGCCGGCAGCCGCGAGGTCGCGGCGATGTTCCTCGAGAGCACCGGCGTTCGGCTGGCGGAGCTTCCGGTCACCCTCGAACGCAAGGCGGTGATCATCTTCGGCGCTGGCCAGCTCGGCGTGCAGCTGCTGGAGGCGCTTCGCCGGAGCAACAACCGCGACGTCGTGGCGTTCGTCGATTCCGAACCGTCGATGTGGCGGCAGTACGTGGCCGGCGTGAAAGTGTATCGCCCGGACAAGCTGCCGAACATAATCGAGCGAAATGAAATCAAAGAGATTCTCGTCGCGCTGCCGGATGACCGGCGCCGCGAGCGTCGGCGCGTCCTCAAGGATCTGCAGGAACACCCGGTCGACGTGCTGATCCTGCCGGGCGTCGATGACGTGACATCGGGACGTATCAGTGTCTCGGACCTGCGCCCGGTTGATGTGAACGACCTTCTGGGGCGCGACAAGGTTCCGCCGAGTGCGGATTTGTTGAACCGGAAGACGCTCGGAAAATCGATCCTCGTCACCGGTGCCGGTGGCTCGATCGGCTCGGAGCTGGTGCGCCAGCTGCTGCGCAACGGGCCTCGGCGCATCGTCCTTTTCGATGTGTCGGAAGTCGCTCTCTACATGATCGAGGACGAGATTTCCGAGGTGGCAAAGGCAATGCCGGCGGAACACCGGCCGGAGATCGTCGGGATTCTCGGATCCGTGCTCGACAGGGTTCAACTGCGTGAAGCGATCGTCAGCAACGATGTCGAGGTCATCTATCACGCGGCTGCCTACAAGCACGTGCCGATCGTCGAGCAGAACCCGATCTACGGGCTGCGCAACAATACGATCGGAACGGCCGTGCTGGTGGAATGCGCGCAGGCGACGGGCATCGAGCTGGTCGTGCTCATCTCGACGGACAAGGCGGTGCGTCCGACAAACGTGATGGGCGCAAGCAAGCGTCTCGCCGAGCTGGTCTTGCAGGCTGCGGCGGCGAACGGCGGACAGACGCTTTTCACCATGGTTCGCTTCGGCAACGTGCTGGATAGCTCCGGCTCGGTGGTGAAGAAATTCCGCCGCCAGATCCGCTCCGGCGGCCCGGTGACCGTCACGCATCCGGAGATCATCCGGTACTTCATGTCCATTCCGGAGGCGGCGGAACTGGTCATCCAGGCGGGTGCGATGGCCGAAGGAGGCGACGTGTTCGTGCTCGACATGGGCGAGCCGGTCCGGATCGACGATCTTGCGCGGCTGATGGTGCGGCTGTCGGGGTTCGACGTGCGCAGTGCGGACAATCCGGAAGGCGACATCGCCATTTCGTACACGGGCCTGCGCTCTGGCGAAAAGCTCTATGAGGAGCTGCTGATCGGCGCCAACACCAAGGCGACCGAGCATCCGCGCATCTGGCGCTCGGATGAGCCGTTCCTTTCCTCCGAGGAGCTGGAGAAAGAACTCGAAATATTGAAGAACGCGATGAACGCTCGTGATCATGTCGCCATGCACGGCGTGCTTTCGCGCACCGTGGAGGGCTACAGCCCGCCGGCGGAGGTTGTGGTGACCGGTGAGGAGTCTGCTCCAAACTGGACGCCGCCCAGCCGGACGCTGCACTAACATGTCCATGCCCGCGACAACGCCGTCGCCCGCGACGCGGCGGATCGCATTCATTTGTCCGCCTGGCTCGCCCATGCGGCAGCTGGAAGACATGCTGTTCGCGGACGTCGCCTCGCGCGGGCATCGGCTGCTGATCGTGGCGCCGGAGTTCAGCGGCGATGACGTGCGGCGGCTCGGGGAGCACTCCGCGGAGCACGCCTTGACCGCGCCGGACGCGCCCGGACCGAAGCTTTTCGCGGATTGGAAGTCGATCGGCGGGATGAAGCAGGCGCTGGCCAGCTGGTCGCCAGATGTCGTGGTCGCCTACGGCGGCCAGACGATGGTGCACGGCGCGCTGGCCGCAAAGGCTGCAGGCGTCGAACGCGTCATACTCATCATCGATGGACTGCCTGAGCACCGTTTCGCGGGGCCGCTTGCTGCGGACGAGATGCCGGCTTGGCGATACGGGCAGGCGCTGCGGGCGGCGCACGGCGCGGTGTTTCACAACCGGGACGATCACCTGCTGCTGAAGAAGCTGGGGCTCGTTCCGGCGTCGCTGCCTGTCGCTGTTGTGCCGGGAGTCGGCATCGACCTCGGCAAGCACGCACCGCTGCCGTTGCCGCCGCTCGATCACGGTCTCGTTTTCCTCATGATAGGCGCACTCGACCGCAGGCGCGGCGTGCTCGACTACTGTGCTGCGGCGGGCATCCTTCGGGAACGGTCGCCGACATCGCGGTTCATGCTGGCAGCGCTGCCCGACGAGGGTGCGCAGGCGATCGAGCTGGCGGAGCTTGGCAGATGCTCAGATGTCGAGTTCGTCGGCTTCGCCGAAGAACATTCCGAGCTGCTGAAAGAAGCGCACGTGTTCGTCTATCCAGGTCGTGCCGAGGGTATGCCCCAGCCGCTGTTGCGCGCGTTGGCGTGCGGGCGGCCGATCCTGACGACCGATGTTGCCGGTTGCCGCGAAGCGGTCGACACGCGCGTCAACGGATGCCTGGTGCAGCCGCGCAATGCAGAGGCGCTCGCCGAGGCGATGGAGAGCTTTCTGCGGCGGCCGGATCTCATCCCGGCGATGGCGCGCGCGAGCCGGGCGAAGGCGGAGCGCATCACGAGTCCCGCGGAGATCAAGTCGAAGCTGCTGGATCTGATCGGCGCTGCCTAGGAGTGCAACGCGGAGCCACTGCCGCGTGTATTTTGCATTGTCGCAGGATGCCCCCTCACCCGCCACTCATGCCTTTTGGCATTTCGCGTCGGCCTCTCCCCACCGGGGAGAGGCTAGCTCAGTGCATAGCCGCAGGTTCCACCTTAACCTCTCCCGAGTGGGAGAGGTCGGAAGCGATCGGCAGATGGCTTCCGGGTGAGGGGCTACTTCCGCCTAAGTGAGGAGAGGAGCTTAGAGGCTGGCGTAAAGCCGGTAGCTGAGGCGGCGCTGACAGAACGATGCGCCACAGTCGACGAGCATGTCGGAGCGGATCGCCTGGCGGCCAAGCAGCATACGGTAGGTCATGTGCTCGCGGTTGGTCAATGTGACCTCGATCGGCCAGTGACGGCCGCCAAGGCTCAGGGGCGTCTTGATCACGTAGCGCCGCTCGCGCACGCCATTGGAACTGATGATCTCACGGCGATCGACGACATCGGCGGTGGCCAGGATCTCAAGGTCGGAGGCGGCGGGGCTCGGATGCACCGAGAAACGCACCTTCGGGTGCTTCGACGTGCCGAACGGCTCGATGAAGCCTGTGTGCAGCGCCGATGTCTTGGCGCCGGTATCGATCTTCGCCTTGAGCGCGGGCAGGCCGAGGTCGGGCAGTGCGACCCACTCCTGCCAACCGACGATCAGGGGCAAAGTTTCTGGAAGCACGGTTGGGCAGCCTTCCTGCCAAGTTTACTCGCCGGACAGAATGTTATCGTCTCCGATGATTTTGTACACTCGTCCCGTTGACGCCGCCGGGCCTGGGCGCAAGCTTAGCCTAAAATCTGCTCATTTCTGGACGGCTCATTCGCAGCCGGTGCTGCGTTCGTACAGGCAACCCAAAGAGGGGAGAACATGATCAGAAAGCTGCTGGCGATCGCGATGCTCGCGTTGCTACCGCTGTCCGCGGTTTCACCCGCCACCGCGGAAGATCCGCCGCCTGCCGTCGCGCCTGGTGCCGAGCCGGGTGCGCCTGCGGCGGATGATCCCGACGGTCAGCCGTATCCGCCAGACGGCGTCGCGGAGCCGGACGCGGCCTATCCAACCGATGGCGCCGGCGATACCACCGATCAGGGGGAAGCCGGCGCTGTGCCTCCGGGTGATGCACCTGCGGGCGAGGCTCCGGCGGACGGTAAAGCTCCGCCAGATTGAGCGCCGGAACCGTTGCGTGGACGGCGGGAAGAGGCAATTGACCGTCCCGCCCGACTTGCCTATTTCAGGGCATGGCCAAACTCGAGATTGTTACGCTTCCCGACCCTGTTCTGCGCAAGATCTCGACTCCCGTCGAACGCATCGACGAGGAGATGCGCAAGCTTGCCGACGACATGCTGGAGACGATGTACGACGCGCCCGGCGTCGGCCTGGCTGCGATCCAGGTGGGCATTCCGCTGCGCCTCGTCGTGATCGATGTCGCCGACGAGGACGAGGGCGAGAAGCGTAAGCCGTTCATCCTGTTCAACCCCGAAATCGTCAGGCTGGGCGAAGAGACGCGGCTGCACGAAGAAGGATGTCTGTCGATCCCGGACGTGCGAATCGAGATCGAGCGGCCGGCTGAGCTGACGCTGCGATACCTCGACGAGAAGGGCAAGCAGCAGGAGATAGATGCTGACGGGTTGCTCGCGACGGCAATCCAGCACGAGGTCAACCACCTCGACGGCAAGCTGATCATCGACTTCCTGTCGTCGCTGAAGCGCGACATGGTGGTGCGCAAGTTCAAGAAACAGTCGCGCGCTACCTGAAGCGCGGAATTCACCTCACCGTTCGGCGGTAGCATGGCGCTGCGCATCGTTTTCATGGGAACGCCGGAGTTTGCCGTGCCGACGCTGACGGAGATCGTCGGCGCGGGGCATGAGGTCGTTGCTGCGTACTCACAGCCGGCGCGTGCGGCGGGGCGGGGTATGGCCGAGCGCAAGTCGCCGGTGCAGACGTTCGCCGAGGCGGCGGGGATACCGGTGCTGACGCCGGTGAACTTCAAAGGCGAAGCCGAGCGGGCGGAGTTTGCCGCGCACGGCGCCGATGCGGCCGTGGTGGTGGCCTACGGGCTGTTGCTGCCGGAGGCGGTGCTCAAGGCGCCGCGGCTCGGCTGCTACAACCTGCATCCCTCCAAGTTGCCGCGCTGGAGAGGAGCGGCGCCCATCCAACGGCCGATCATGGCCGGCGATGCCGAGACTGCGGCGATGGTCATGCGCATGGAGAAGGGTCTCGACACGGGGCCGGTATGTCTTGGCGAGCTGGTGGAGATCGGCGCCGACGAGACGGCGGGGGAGTTGCACGACGTGCTGGCGCAGCGCGGCGCGATGCTAATGGTGCGGGCGCTGTCGGCGCTGGAGCGTGGAACGCTCGACTGCCAGCCGCAGGCGGGGGAGGGCGTAACCTACGCGCAGAAGATCGACAAAGGGGAGGCGCGCATCGACTTTGCGGCGCCGGCGCGCGAGGTGCACAACCTGATCCGCGGGCTGTCGCCGTTTCCGGGGGCGTGGTTCGAGGTCGGGCCCGACGGCAAGCGCGAGCGCATCAAGGTGCTGCGCGCCACGCTGGCGGAGGGTCGGGGCGAGCCCGGCACGGTTCTGGATGACAGGCTGACGATCGCCTGCGGCGATGGGGCGGTGCGCCTCATCGAGCTGCAACGGGCGGGCAAGAGGCCGATGCCGGCGGTCGAAGTGCTGCGCGGCTTCGCCATCCCGGCCGGCGCGCGGCTTTAGGACGTTTTGCGATCAGGCGAGCGGGTGGCCCTTGGGCAGTTGACGCGCGGAGGCGATCCGTCGTTAACATCCCGTTAGTCATTTCGATTGTGCGCCAAGGAGTTGGTTTATGCGTCTCACAGCGGCTCTCATCCTCCTTCTGGCCGGCGGGGCCGTTGTGGCGCGCGCCACGGAGGCGCAGACGACACGCATCGAGACGCGCCCATACTATGGGGCGGTGGTGACGATCGAGAACGGGGTCCGGGTGTACCGGCCCGTGCCGCCGACGACGCACCTCATCATCAATCCGGACGGGCTGACGCCGCTGAGCATCGGGGTTGGTGCACCGGGCATCGTGCAGACAGCACCGGATGCCGCACAGCGCTGACGTTGTCCGCGCGCTGCTTGAGCGCTTCGCTCTAGACGGATAGGGATGGGCGGCGCGCGAACGGCGTGCAGCATCCATGGCGCTCATGCCCCGCTATCGCATCAACATCGAATACGACGGCACGCCGTTTCTCGGCTGGCAGCGCCAGGCGGTCGGACCGTCGGTGCAGGGCGCGCTCGAGGAAGCGCTGGTGAAGTTCTCGGGCGAGACGCCGGGCGTGCGCGGAGCCGGTCGCACGGATTCGGGCGTGCATGCGCTAGGTCAGGTGGCGCACTTCGACTTGGCAAAGGAGTGGGAGCCGTTCAAGGTCCGCGAGGCCCTCAACCATCATCTGCGCCCGGCACCGGTGTCGGTGCTCGACTGTGCGATTACGGACGACGACTTCGACGCCCGTTACAGCGCTACGGGGCGGCACTATCGGTTTCGCATTCTTTCGCGCCGCGCGCGGCCGGCGCTCGATGAGAACCGCGTGTGGTGGCTGCCGATGGAGCTTGATGCCGCGGCGATGCATAGGGCCGCGCAGGCGCTTGTCGGACGGCACGACTTCACGACGTTTCGCGCGGCGCAGTGCCAGGCGAACTCACCGCTCAAGACGCTCGACCGGCTGGATGTGTCGCGTCAGGGCGAGGAGATCGTGATCGAGGCTTCGGCGCGCTCGTTCCTGCATAACCAGGTGCGATCGATGGTCGGCAGCCTGAAGCTGGTCGGCGAAGGAAAGTGGAAAGCGCGCGATCTAGAAGCTGCGCTCGAGGCACGCGATCGCGCGGCATGCGGTCCCGTATCGCCGCCGAGCGGGCTCTATCTCGTGCGTGTCGACTACGGGAAGCGCGCGGAAAATGGTGGGGAGACCGTGTCTGACGACGAGTAGTCTGACGCTCTAGCTTGTCATCCTCGGGCTTGTCCCGAGGACCCATCCATCAGCAAATACAGTTGTCGACGTTTGT
>CALRVN010000121.1:0-9832 GCA_943371625.1 Hyphomicrobium sp. CS1GBMeth3 | reverse complement strand
GAGTAGTATGCCGGCGATCTCCTTCGCATTGGCTTGGTGCAGCACCAACCTCACATTGGGATAAGCCTGCATGAACTCAGCCAGCACCGGCGGCAGGGTGTAGCGCGCCTGCGTATGGGTTGCCGCGATGCGCAATGTGCCTTCCTCCCCGTCGGCGAGTTGGGCGCCGATCTGGGTCAAATTCTCGACGTCGACGAGAATTCGCTCGATTATTTGCAGGGCTTCCGCGCCGGCGTCGGTCAGGCCGAGAAGGCGTTTTCCCTTGCGAACGAACAGCTCGAGACCGAGCTCGTCCTCAAGATCCTTGACGTGCTTGCTCACGCCCGACTGCGAGGTCAGCAGGGCGTTGGCCACTTCTGTGAGGTTGAAGTTGCAGCGTGCGGTCTCGCGCATGATGCGCAGTTGCTGGAAGTTCATGCGCTACGCCGCCATGAACCGATATGCACGTGCATTCGTGTGCCCCCGCTCGCGATATGTCGATGGAGTCGCAACTGTAGTGCCTTAGGCTGGGCCCCAGAATAACGATATTCCGATTTCCTTATTCTAGTTTCTGCTGTTCAACGGGCCTGGACGGTGGAGCGCGACCCTCGACTCGTCCGGCAGTCGAACCCAGGAAGGCGACCGATGTTCCCCCAGCCGCAAACTTATCAATTGCCTGAGCGGAACTAAGTGCTCCCGGAAATGTTCAAGCACTGATCGTTTGGCGAGCTCATTTTTGCGCGGAGGGAATTATGGATCTCGTACACCTCGTTGTCGTGCTGATCGTCGTGGGTGTCCTGCTTTGGCTGGTCAACACCTACATTCCAATGGACGGTAAGATTAAGCAGATACTCAACATCGTCGTGGTGATCTTCGTCATCATCTGGCTGCTGCAGGCGTTGGGTGTGCTTGGTTCGCTGCGCATCAACTAGCCGGCCGGGCGACGGGCCCCGAAGTAGGGCTTACGACATATCGAGAACCGGATTCGGCCGCTGCAACTTCAGCAGTGGCCGAACTTCGTTTCGGGCCGGTCGGGCGCCGTCCGGCGATCCTCAGACTATGCGCGTTGGTGGAAGAGCGTGGGCGACAACTCCGCTACAGAAGTGCGCGATTTGCGAACAGGTGAGCCCGTCTGGCGGAGCTATCCGTCCTGGGTCCCTGATGCGCACCCGCTCATCGCCGGCGTCGAGGTCGACGTGTTGGTGCTGGGCGCCGGCGTAAGCGGCGCACTTGTCGCGGAAGCTGCGACGGCGAAAGGCCTATCGGTGGCGGTGATCGATCGTCGCGCGCCAGCCGGTGGAAGCACGGCGGCGAGCACCGCACTCATCCAATTCGAGCTCGACACGCCGCTCGTCCGACTTGTTGACGAGATGGGAATGCAACGTGCGGGACGCGTTTGGCGCCGGTCCTTTCAGGCCGTGCAAGACCTTGGAACGCTCGTTCAGCGCACGGGTATACCGTGCGACTTCGCTCCGCAAAACGCCGTGTATCTGGCAGGCAATGTGCTGGACCCCGGCGAGCTGATGCGCGAATGCGAAATGCGCCAATCGATCGGCCTGCCGACGAAGTATCTCAACCGCTCGGATCTGCGAGGCCTGGCATCGATCGATCGGGAGGCGGCGCTTTATTCCAGCGGGGCTGCCGAATTAAATCCCGTGCAGCTCACAGGCGGGCTGCTCCAGCACGCGATGCTGCGCGGTGCGCAGCTGTACGCGCCGGTGAACATTGCGGAGGTTCACCCCGGCTCGAGTTCGGTAGCTCTGGCGACAAGCGAAGGGGTGGAGTTCGTCGGACGAGCGCTTGTCTTCGCGACCGGATACGAGTTAGCCGATGGGATTCCGCGCCAGGGGCACAAACGAACGTCGACGTGGGCGTTCGCAACCAAGCCACAGCCCGAGGCGCTGTGGCCGAACCGCGAGCTGATCTGGGAGGCGTCCGATCCCTATCTCTATATCCGGGCGACCGCGGACGGGCGCCTGATGGTCGGCGGCGAAGATGAGGACATTGACGACGAACAGCGCCGCGACGCGCTGTTAGCAATCAAAGTCGAGGCGCTGCAGACGAAGGCTAAAGCGTTATTCCCAGCCCTCGACGTCGGTGCGGCGTTCAGCTGGACGGGTACTTTCGGCGAGAGCGAGAACGGCATGCCGACGATCGGCGCTGTGCCCGGAATGCCGAACTGCTACGGGGTTCTCGGCTACGGCGGAAACGGGATCACGTTCGCGGCGATGGCGGCGCAGATGCTGGTGTCGGAGCTGCTCGGGGTGAGCGACCCGGATCGCGAGCTGTTTGCATTTGCGTAGATGCAGGTCCGTAGAGCCCCGCTAAGCCTCGGAGGCAAGTTGACCCTTGCGACGGACCTGCACTCGCCAAGCGCGAAGGGGTGGCTTAGGTATGCTGCCACCCATGTTTATGATAGCCATCGGCAATGCTGTCTCTGCGCTAAACACTTGGCCTACAAGGCAATCGAGTGAATTGGAATTCTCAGAGGTTCTCTGTCGCGCCGATGATGGATTGGACGGACCGGCACTGCCGGACGTTTCACCGTCAGCTGACGCGGCACGCGCTTCTCTATACGGAGATGGTCACGGCGGCGGCGGTGCTGCACGGCGACAGGGAACGGCTGCTGGGGAACCCCGAAGGGGCTGGGCCGGCGGCGCTGCAGCTCGGCGGGGCAGACGCGGGGGCGCTGGCGGAAGCGGCGGCAATCGGGGCGACATTCGGCTACAGCGAGATCAACCTTAACGTCGGGTGCCCGTCGGACCGGGTACAGGAGGGCCGTTTCGGTGCCTGCCTGATGGCGGAACCCGAGTTAGTTGCCACGTGCGTCAGCGCCATGCAGCGGCAGGTCAACGTGCCGGTCACAGTCAAATGCCGCATCGGTATTGACGACCAGGACAGCGAGCGGGATTTCCAGCGCTTCATCGATGTCGTCGCGGATGCCGGATGCCGCACCTTCATCGTGCACGCGCGCAAGGCGTGGCTGAAGGGCCTGTCGCCGAAAGAGAACCGCGAGATCCCGCCGCTCGACTATGCGCGGGTCTACCGGCTGAAGGAGGCGCGGCCCGAGCTGACGATCGCGATCAACGGCGGCATCACCGATCTGGACCAGGCGGAAGAGCACCTGAAGCACGTCGACGGGGTGATGCTCGGACGTGCCGCATACCAGACACCTTACGTGCTCGCCGAAGTCGATCGTCGCTTCTTCGATCCCGCCGCTCCCGTTCCGACTCGGCTCGACGCGATCGAAGGGATGATCCCCCACATCGAGAAACATCTCGGGGCCGGCGGTCGTCTCAACAACATCGTGCGGCACATGCTCGGGCTCTATCACGGCGAGCCGCGCGCGCGCGTCTTCCGCCGGCACTTGAGCGAGAACGCCCCGCGCAGCAGCGCGCCGCTGGCGACGCTGATCGATGCCGTGTCGCTGGTCGAGCCGACATGGCGCCCACTCGCTGCGGCCGAATAGGAAACTACCTCGATGCCCTTCGGCCTTCCTGCGAGCGAGCTCGCTCTGCTCATCACAGGCATGCTCGCGGCCGGTCTCATCGCCGGCTTCCTCGCCGGGCTGCTGGGGATCGGGGGCGGCGGCGTCATGGTGCCGGTTCTCTATGAGGTCTTCCGCGCGCTCGATGTCGATCCGTCGATCCGCATGCATCTCGTGCTCGGTACGACCTTGGCGATCATCGTGCCGACTTCGCTGAAGTCGTTCGCAGGGCATCGTGCGCGCGGCTCCGTCGACATGGCGCTGCTAAAGCGCGTTGCACCCTTTGTCGTGGGCGGCGTGATCCTCGGTGCCGTCACGGTCAAATCCGCGAGCGGCGAAGTTCTGAAGTGGGTGTGGGTCGTCGTGGCGACGACGATAGCTCTCAAGATGGCGCTTGGACGCGAGAACTGGCGTATCTCGGATCACCTGCCACCGTCGCCGTGGCCGCAAGCCGGCGGTCTGTTCGTCGGCTTCATCTCGACGTTGATGAGCATCGGTGGCGCAAGTTTCGTGGTGCCGCTGCTGACGCTGTTCGGCAAGCCGATCCTGCAGGCGGTCTCGACCTCGGCCGGGGTCGGCCCGCTGATCGCGATCCCGGGCGTCGTCGGATACATGTGGGCGGGATGGGACGCGAGCGGGTTGCCGCCGCTGTCGATCGGCTACGTCAACCTTATCGCGGTCGCCATCGTCGCGCCGCTCAGCGTGTGGGCGGCGCCGTTCGGCGTCCGCCTCGCACACCGCATTCCGCGCCGGACGCTGGAGCTGGCGTTCGCCGCGTTCCTCGCCGCCATCTCGCTCCGCTTCCTGATCGATCTGTTGTGGTGAGGGCCGCTTCGTAACAGTGGACTCACGGCCACCCACCACGTCAGGCCGAGAAGTCGGCCATCCACGCCAGTATCGGGGCGCCCGACGACCGGCGAGAAATATGATGGTTTCCGACTTTTCTCGTGTCCAATCGCTGCGACGGGCGCCTGCGCGGCCGGGACGGAATCGGGTCTAGGCCCAATCGAGGTCGCCAGCGCGAAGCTTGTGCTGCCCCTCACCCTAACCCTCTCCCCGCAAGCGGGGGAGAGGGGAGGCGGCGCTACGCGACGATCTTCTGATTGTAGGCGCCGACCTCGGGGAAGCGCGACAGCTCGCCGTCGATGTCAGCGAAGATGGCCTTCATGTTGGCCTCTGACACCGGGCTTTCAACAACGACGACAAGCTCCGGCTTGTTCGAGGACGCGCGAACGAGACCCCAGGTGCCGTCCTCGAGCGTCACGCGTACGCCGTTGACGGTGACGAGATCGCGGATCTTCTGCCCCGCGACCTTGCCGCCTTCGGCGGCGAGCTTCTTGTAGTGCTCGACCATCCGGTCGACGACGCCATACTTCTTCTCGTCGTCGCAATGGGGCGACATGGTCGGCGACTGATAGGTCTTCGGCAGCTCGCGCTTGAGATCGGCCATGGTCTTCCCCTCGGCGCGATCGAGCATGTCGCAGACGGCCAGAGCGGCAACGATGCCGTCGTCATAGCCGCGGCCGAGAGGCGGCTGGAAGAAGAAGTGGCCGCTCTTCTCGAAGCCCACCAGCGCCTTCTGTTCGAAGCTGTAGCGCTTCATGTAGGAGTGGCCGGTCTTCCAGTAGAGCGCCTTGGCGCCGTTCGCCTGCAGCACCGGGTCGGTCATGAAGAGGCCGGTCGACTTCACATCGGCGACGAACACCGCATTGGGATAGCGGGCGGAGATGTCGCGCGCGAGCATCACGCCAACGGTGTCGGCGAAGATCTCGTGACCCTCGTTGTCGACGACGCCGCAGCGGTCACCGTCGCCGTCAAAACCTAGTCCGACATCGGCCTTGTGCTTGACGACCGCCTCGGCGATCGCGTGCAGCATCTCCATGTCTTCGGGATTCGGATTGTAGCGCGGGAAGGTGTAGTCGAGCTCGACATCGAGGGGGACGACCTCGCAGCCGATCGCCTCGAGAACCTTCGGGGCGAATGCGCCGGCGGTGCCGTTGCCGCACGCGGCGACGACCTTGAGCTTGCGCTTCAGTTTGGGGCGGTTGGCGAGGTCCGCGATGTAGCGCTCGGCCATGTCGGGGACGAAGATCAGCTTGCCGCCGTCGGCCGGCTTGTAAGCGCCGGAGAGAACGATCTCCTTGAGCCGGCTCATTTCGTCGGGGCCGAAGGTCAGCGGGCGGGCCATGCCCATCTTGATGCCGGTCCAGCCGTTGTCGTTGTGGGAGGCGGTGACCATCGCGACGCCTTCGACGCCGAGGTCGAACTGCGCGAAATACGCCATCGGCGAAAGCGCGAGGCCGATGTCGTGCACCTCGCAGCCGCCGGCCAGCAAGCCGTTTATGAGCGCCTGCTTCACCGTCGATGAATAGGAGCGGTAGTCGTGGCCGGTCACCAGTCGCTTGGGGACGCCGCGCTCGGCAAAGAGGGTCGCCATGCCGAGACCGACGGCGGTGAGTCCGAGCAGGTTGATCTCCTGCGGAAACAGCCAGCGCGCGTCGTATTCGCGAAATCCGGTCGGCTTGACGAGGGGGAGGCGCTCAAAATCGTAGGTGTTGGGCTTCAGATCAGAGCGCGGCGGCGGCAGCATGGAGGTCTCCTTGGCGGCCGGATTGTGCGGGAGGTTTAAACGCGGGAGGGCGGGCTGTCGATCCCGCTGGGGGGCGGCCGAAAAGACGCATGGGAATGTGGCGGAAAAAGCTTGCCGCTTATTCGTGCAGCGTCAGGAGACCTGAGCGCATGTCGAAGCGAGACAGGCGAGACAGAAAGCTCATGCCGAGCAACGACGTCTTGAGACGTCCGGGTTCGGCGACGGCGGCCGGGACGTTGCGCACGGTAATGTCGCCGACGGAGACCCGATCGAGCGTGACGGGGGCGACGCGAGCGACGCCGTTGGCAGTGGAGACTGCGCGGGTGAAGTCGGCGTTGCTGAGGTAGATGCCGGCACGCTCGGCGTCCTCGTACGACAGCGCCACCATGGTCGCGCCAGTGTCGATCATCACTTCGATCGGGCGGCCGTTGACGTCGGCCTCGGTGTTGAAGTGTCCGCTGCTCTCAGCCGCAATCTCGACGACGGAGCCAAGGTTGATCTGCTTCGGTGCCTGTGCCTTCGACGCCTGCGCCGTGCGCGAGGTATTTCGCGCGTCGGCTACGTCGGTGGGAGTCGGCAGTCCGAACATCTGCTCGGCGCCCGTCTTCAGCGACTCGAAGTGCGACAGCGCGGCGACGCCGATGACGGCGACGACGCCCCAGCTCACAGCCTCGCGAAGTAATTGTCTGGTGCCCGACGTCATAGCCATGTGGCGGGATGCAGCTCTCTAAACGCTTTCGCCGTACCGGTGAGAAGCCGGCCTCAGCCCCTTAGCGTGAGATAATCATTTGCGAATTCATAAGATCGCAAACGCCTTAAAAAACTCATACCAAGCAAGTTTTCCTTAACGGCTCCGGGCCGGGCGACGAGCGCATCGACGTTGCGCACGAGAAGAGGCCCGACGGCCAGGGTGCGCAGGCGCACGGCGGCAGCGTAGGTCGTTCCGTTGGCCGTATCGACCGCGACCGTATAGGACAGATTGCTGAGGTCGACCCCGGCGCGCTCTGCGTCCGCGGGCTTCAGCACGACAGACGAAGCACCGGTATCGACCATCAGTGTCATCGACTGGCCGTTGACGGCGGCGCGGACGGCGAAATGTCCGTCCAGGCGGCGGCGCACGCGGACAGATGTTTCACCTTCCTCGTTGGTCTCAGTCGCGATGATCTGCCCGGAAGGGGAGAGTTCTCCGCCGACGCGGTTGACGACCTGCGTGATCTCCTGGCGGTAGGAATAGCCGGCGATAAGGCCGAACCCGATGGCGAGCCAGGTTATGGCATAGCCCATCGCCTGCATCGGCTTCGTCTGCCCATCGCTGACCATGCTGACGATGTAGAGACCGGCGAGCAGCAGGCCGACGGCGAGGGTGACGATCTCGCCTGTGTCGAGCCCGGTGATGAATGCGGGATCGCCGCGCAAAAGCAGGAAGGCACCGGCGCCGACGAGCAACGCGAGAACCAGCCAGGCTTTCATTCTCGGGTGCCTCCCAAACGTGCGGCGATGCGGGCCGGCAGCTCAGCCATGATCTGAAGGCGTTCGGCGCTCGTCATCTTCGACCAGCGTGCAATCTCGGGTACGGAGCGTCCGCAGCCGCGACAAAGACCTGTCGGACGGTCGATTTCGCAGACACTTATGCAAGGCGTTTCGATAGGTCTTGGGCTTTCGCTGATGGTCACGACGCCTATCTAGCGCTGGGCGTGCCGAAGTACAATGTGCGGCGCGCAGGGGCTCTAGCGATGGGCGGCGGTGTCCGGGTCGGACGCATTGCCGCCGCGCAATCTGGCCGGACGCGGGGGGCGCGGCGCCATGCCCCGCAGGCGATGCGTTTCCTGTCCGAGTGGCTGCAGTGGAGCCATCGCGCGCAACACCCGGTAGCCCGGAAGCGCGACCTTCGCGTCGGTTCCCTTCCGCAGCTCCGACTGGAGCAAGAGGCTGCCGCCGTGCAGCTCGATGAGGTTCTGGACGATCGCCAGCCCGAGGCCCGCGCCGCCTTCGGCGGTCTGCTGTGCCAACGTGCCTTGGCCGAAGGCCTGCAGCACCTTGGGAATTTCGTCGGCCGGAATGCCAGGGCCGGTGTCGGCAACAGAGAGGAACTGACCGCCGTCGGGCATCTGTCCGACGGTGAGCGTCACTTGTCCGCCCTTGGGGGTGAATTTCAAAGCGTTCGACATGAGGTTGAGGCAGATCTGGCGCATGGCGCGCTGGTCGGCCCATACCACCGGCAGATCGGGGTGGGCGTTCTCGATGACATCGATGCCCTTGCTGTCGGCGCGCAGCTTTAGCAGCCGGTGACATTCGTCGATCACGTCGGCGAGACGCAGCGGTTCCTCGTGCAGCTCGTAGCGGCCCGACTCGATGCGCGTGAGGTCGAGGATCTCGTTGATCAGGTGCAAAAGATGCTTGCCGCTGTCGAGGATGTTCTCGGTGTACTCGCGGTATTTCGGGTTCTCCATTGGACCGAACATCTCGGTCTTCATGACTTCGGAAAATCCAAGGATGGCGTTTAGCGGGGTGCGCAGTTCGTGGCTCATGGTGGCGAGGAAGCGGGACTTGGCGCTGTTGGCGGTCTCGGCGCGGCGGCGGGCCTCGTCGGAGACAGATTTCTGCTCCTCGAGTTCGGCGATGAGGGCGTCCTTCTCAGCGCGGTATTCGAGCATCGACAGTACGGTGGAGCGGAGGCCGCGCGCGAGGAACATGAAGTAGAGGTGGATGCCCACGGCCATGGTGGCGAGGGCGAAATAGAAGGTGTTGTCGAGCATCAGCAGGCGGGCGACGACGGCAAGGGTCATAGGTATGGTGCCGGCGTAGAAGATCGCCGGGATGGTGGCGGCGAACATCGTGCGGATCGCGAGCACGACGATGAGCATCGCGAAGAGGAAGACATGCGAGGAGAAGATCATCTCCGTCGAAGCATGCAGCGTCTCGCGCACGCCAACGAGGGCGAAGCATGCGAGCGCGAGGCCGTTGATGAGTTCCAAAAGGATGAAGCGCCGCTTCCACGAGCGGATGTTCAGATGCGCAGGTGGCTGCGCCAGGAAGCGACGCGCCTGCTCGAGGAGGAGGACCTTGGCGGCGATGACGGCGATCAGCCAGATCATTGCGTCGCCGGTCGGGGCCCAGAACATGCAGGCCAGCGCGAAGAGCGAGTAGAGTACCGGCATGGTCACGGCGGCGCCCAGCTCGTTGCGCGCGAACATCGTCAGAAGTTCGTTCTCGAACTCGGGGCGTATGGTGGTGCCAGCCGCGAGGCGGGCCCGGCGCTCTTTCAGGTCGTTGTAGGCGAGCACGCGGGCATCGCGCCGGGTGCGGCGGCGCACGACATCCTCAGGCAGGGCGCTGGTCGACATTTCGCTCACGCAGAACTGGGGGCTCACCAGAAGAAATCGGTTTTACAGCGCGGAGGGTGGCCAATGCTGTTACTAAATCTCGTCAGGATTTGATAACTAAGTGTTTAGTAATGAATTTTTCAATAACGCGGAGCCCCCTGCGATTATCGCTCGCCTAATTAGCCTGTAACCGCGGGCATTGTCGGCGGGCTGGGCGGACATTAGGTTCCGACGCCATGAACGAGTCTCCCCGTCCGCTAAGAACTGTTGCCGATGGCCTCCGGCCGAGCGATGCGATGCCGCCTGCGGTCGGCATTCCGGCTCAGGCACCGGCGGGGCCCATATGAGGCTCACCATCGTCGGCTCAGGTGACGCCTTCGGCTCCGGCGGGCGGCTGCAGACCTGCTATCACGTGTCCGACGCGGGAGGAGGCTTCCTCATCGACTGCGGGGC
>CALRVN010000120.1:0-9917 GCA_943371625.1 Hyphomicrobium sp. CS1GBMeth3 | reverse complement strand
CGTGCCGTGCGCCGAGGAGCAGCCGCTGCTCGTCGATCTGCAAAAGCGCACTGGCGTGGCGCTCTACGGCGTCAACTACAAGGACGATCCTGTGGCGGCGCGGCGGTTTCTCGGGCGCTACGGCAATCCGTTTGCAGCGGTTGGCACCGACAGCAAAGGACGCGGGGCGATCGAGTGGGGCGTCTACGGCATGCCGGAGACGTTCGTGCTGAACGGCAAGGGCGAGATCCTTTTCAAGCACGTCGGTCCTGTGACGCCGCAGAGCATCGAGACGAAGCTATTGCCTGCTATAGCCCGCGCCAGCGCTGCTGCTCCCGTCGCTCCATAGTGGCGACGCGGACATCGATCGACCGAATTTTTTGGAAACCCATCAAGTTTGTCACCCCCGCGCAGGCGGGGGCCTAGACACGTATCCAGAGACGCGACGTTCGTTGTGGGCGAGGTGTCTGGGTCCCCTGAGTTCACAAACGAAGTGCAACACCTTCTGGGAGAGGTGTTGCCATGGGCAAGAGGTACACGCAGCTGTCACTCGAGGACCGGTGCAAGATTGCCGGACTTCACGCCGAGGGCCGCTCGATCCGCCAGATCGCTGCAGATCTACATCGCCCGCCATCGACCGTTGCGCGAGATAAAGCGCAATAAGGGCCGCAAGGTCGGGTACCAGCCGGCCTTCGCCGAGGAGCAGGCGAGGGCGCGGCACTACAGCGGGAAGAACTCGCCGCGGGAGTGGTTCAGCACCGACAAAGTACCCGACGCGATGTCGAAGTAGGCGCCGTGCAGCGCCAGGCGTCCGCGGTTCTCCGCATCGGCCACGAACGGGAACGTGCGCAGGTTCTTGATCGAGTTCTTGATGCCTTCCTGCTCCAGCGCCGCCTGCTTTTCATGGTGCGGGCTGGTCTGATGCGAGGCGAGCACTTTCAACCGCGCGTCGTCGAGCATCGACATCCAGCGCGAGATGAACTGTGCCTCGGTCTGGATGGCGGCCGACTGGTCGAGCGCGGCTTTGACGCCGCCGCAGCCCGAGTGGCCCATGATGATCAGGTTTTTGACCCGCAGATTGAGGACGGCGAACTCGATGGCCGAAGAGACGCCGTGGAATTTACCGCCTGTCTCGTAGGGAGGGACGAGGTTGGCCACGTTGCGGACGACGAACATCTCGCCCGGCATGGCCGAGAAGATGGTCTCGGGGTCGACGCGGCTGTCGGAGCACGAGATGACCATGGAGTCAGGGCTCTGACCGTGGGTCGCCAGTTCCTCGTACTCCTCAGCCTTGGGCAGGAAGTGCCGGTGATGGAAGCGGCGGTAACGATCGGCGAGTTTTTCGGGGAAGCTGCTCATTTGGATTTCCTAGCCCGGTTCTGCGGCCGGCGCGGAGATGTCAAATCGTCCGAGCCGCGGTCGCCGTCAAGCGGCGGTCTTAACCCATACCCGGTGCAGCAGGAGCGACAGCTTGCCGCTCTTATACTCTAGGCGTATGGTCGGCGCCGCTGGGGGGACGCCGAAATCGGTCAAAGATAACAAGGGCCATCGGGCATCCACCGCATACCCTGTGGGATAGCGGAGCCGACCAAAAATGAACTCACCCTTTTCGTCGGCCACGTTCGGCCGCGACTTCCTTGCCTCGATCGTCGTGTTCCTCGTGGCGCTGCCACTGTGCATGGGCATCTCGCTCGCGTCGGGCATGCCGCCGACCGCGGGCCTCATCACCGGTATCGTCGGCGGCATCATCGTGGGCGCGATCTCGGGTGCGCCGCTACAGGTCAGCGGACCGGCGGCGGGTCTGTCGGTTCTGGTGTGGCAGCTCGTCGAGCAGTTCGGATTGCAAATGATCGGCGTCATCGTGCTGTTCGCCGGGCTCATTCAGCTCGTCGCCGGCCTGTGCAAGCTGGGGCAGTGGTTCCGCGCCGTGTCGCCGGCGGTGATCAACGGCATGCTTGCCGGCATCGGCGTGCTGATCCTCGCATCACAGTTCCACGTGATGCTGGACTACAAGCCGCTCGGCAACGGCGTGCAGAACCTCCTCGGCATTCCGACGTCGATCATGAATGCGCTGAACGAGGGCGGCACGCATGTCCAGGCGCTGGAGATCGGCGTGCTGACGATCGCTACGATCTTCGCGTGGAGCGGCCTGGCGCCGAAGAGCTGGCGACTGTTCCCGGCACCGCTGGTGGGCGCAATCGTCGGCATTGCCGCGGCGGCGCTGCTCGGGTTCACGGACATCAAGTACGTGACGGTGCCGGACAACATCTGGGCAGAGACGATCTTCCCGACGCCGGAGAAGCTGTGGCGCATCACCGAGTGGCCGGTGCTCATCGGTGCGATCTCGATCGCATTCATCGCCAGTGCCGAAACGCTGCTGTGCGCGACGGCCGTCGATCAGATGCATAAGGGCCCACGCACGAAGTACGATCGCGAGCTCGCGGCGCAGGGCGTCGGCAACACCATCTGCGGATTTCTCGGCGTGCTGCCGATGACGGGTGTGATCGTGCGCTCGGGAGCGAACGTCGAGGCGGGTGCAGTGACGCGGCTGTCGGCGATCATGCACGGCGTGTGGCTGCTGCTGTTCGTGTCGGCGCTGCCGTTCACGCTGAAGTACATTCCGCTGTCGGCGCTGGCGGCGATCCTGGTGTTCACCGGTTACAAGCTCGCCTATCCGAAGATCGTCCCGAAGCTGCTGCAATACGGCAAGGGCGAGGTGTTCATCTATTTCGTCACCATCATCATGATCGTGGCGACGAACCTTTTGGAAGGCGTGCTGGTTGGTCTCGGGCTGTCGCTGATCAAGCTGCTCTACGCCTTCTCGCACCTCGACGTGCGCAAGGAAGAAGCGGGCGACAAAGTCGATCTCTATCTGAAGGGCTCGGCGACCCTGATCCGGTTGCCGAGGCTCGCCGCGGAGCTCGAGAAGCTGAAACCGGGCTCGAACGTGACGGTGCACATCGGCGATCTCGACTACATCGATCATGCGTGCCTCGACCTGCTCAGCAACTGGGACAAGCAGTATGCGGCGACGGGCGGCAGCGTGACGATCGAGTGGGACGAGCTGTCGAGCAAGTACCATGCGCGGAGGCCGTCCTATATCAAGGCGGCGCGGGATGCGGCGAAGGCCGGTGCCTGGGCCGGGCCGGCGCCGTCGCGGTCGTAAGCCGTTCGGTTCAGATACGCTCAATTTGCAACGGCCGCTCGCGAGGGCGGCCGTTGTCGCATTCAGGCGCGCGCGGAGTCGGGCTGACTTAGTCGCCGCAGCAGCTGGTAGCCTGCGATTGCGGAGAGGAGCGAGCCGACGAGCACACCGATGCGGACCTCGGCAGCGAAAAGGGGATCGGAGAAGGCGAGGGTGCCGATGAACAGGCTCATGGTGAAGCCGATGCCGCCAAGAATCGCGACGCCAAACAGTTGCGCCCAGCTGGTGCCGTCGGGCCGGTCGGCAATGCCGGCTGCAATCGCGACGCGCGAAAACAGGAAGATGCCGATCGGCTTGCCGAGGAAGAGGCCGAGGGCGATGCCGATGGGGATGGACGCCACGACCTTGTCGAACGTGATGCCGGCGAGTGAGACGCCAGCGTTGGCGAAGGCGAACACGGGCAGCACGAAGTAGGTCACGAAGGGGTGCAGCGCTTCCTGGGCGCGCACCAGCGGGCTGTGCTCGCTGCCGGCGGGAACGGATGCAGGGACGGCGAGCGCGGTGACGACGCCGGCGAGAGTCGCGTGCACGCCGGACTTCAAAACGCACACCCAGATGAAGGCGCCGACGAGGGCATAGGGCCAGAGTTTCATCACACCGCCGCGATTCAAGATAGCGAGCACTGCGATGCCGACGGCGGCGAGCGAAAGCGCGAAGAGCGACAGGTTGGCCGTGTAGAACACCGCGATGATGATGATGGCGCCGAGGTCGTCAATGATGGCGAGCGCGAGCAGAAACACGCGCGCGGAGTTGGGCACGCGATCACCGAGCAGCGCCAATACGCCGACCGCGAATGCGATGTCGGTGGCGGCGGGGATGGCCCAGCCCTTGAGCGCAATGGTGTCGTGCCAGTTGAACCAGGTGTAGATCAGCGCCGGCACCAGCATGCCGCCGACGGCGCCGATCATCGGCAGCGTCGCCTGCTTGCGGGTCGAGAGTTCGCCGACGAGCAGCTCGCGCTTGATCTCGAGGCCGACGAGGAAGAAGAAAATCGCCATCAGGCCGTCGTTGATCCAGTGCAGCAGGTGCTTGTCGAGCGTGAAGGCGCCGACACCAACGGCCATCGGCATTTCGAGTAGGTGCTCGTAGACCGCGTGCAGTGGGGAGTTGGCGAGGATCAGTGCGAAGATGGCGGCGATGAGCAGGATGATGCCGCCGGCCGCCTCGTGATGGATGAAGGCGAGGGCGCCGCTGAAGCGCTGGTTGATCGTCTTCGGGGATTTTTCCGCCGGCTCGCGTGCCATCGATCCATTCGCCCTTGCGTGCTGCTTCAGATCTGTGCCGCGGGCAGCACGCGGGCATTGGCCCACAACGCGTTGGCGCCGGCGAGCGGCAATTCATCCCGGCTCATGCTCGCGGCGACGCTGGCGTCGACGGCTGATGCAGAGGCGCCAAGGCAATAGGCGGGCGAGTTTCCGTTGAGCCGGTTGCCGAGGAACATGGCCGACAGGAGGTCGCCGGTGCCGTGGGGCGCCGACGTGCGACGGCGCACGTAGCAGGCGAGGCCCTTGTCGCTCTGGAACAGGAGATTGGCGAGGCGGTTGTCGGCGGCCGGAACGGAGGTGACCACGACGGTGGGCACGGACAGCGTCGCGGCGGCCTGGCGAGCGCCCTGGGGGTCTTCGATCGGGAAGCCGCTGAGCCAGGACAGCTCGAAGCGGTTGGGCGTCGTGACGTCGGCGAGGGGCAGCAGCTCGTCGCGAAGCGCGGTGGGGATGCCGCTCGGAACGTACATGCCGCCAGGCTCGTCGCCGAAGACGGGGTCGCAAAGGAAGGTTGCGTTCGGATTGGCGGCTTTGACGCGCTCGACGGCTGAGCGGGCGACGTGGACGTGCTCGAGGGTCGGGAGGTAGCCGGTCAGCACGGCGGCGGTCTCGGCGAACCAGCCGTTCGCCTCCATGGCGCCAAGCATCGCGTTCAGCTGCTCGACCGGCACCGGGTCGCCGGCGGAATGCGGGTAGCCGGGGTGGCTCGACAGCACGACGGTCGGCAGGGACAGGACCTCGTGCCCAAGCCATTGCAGCGCGGGGACGATGGCGGCGAGACCAACCGAACCGAAGGCGACATGAGACGAGAGAGCGAGGATGCGAGCCATGGCGCGACTGTGCCGAACGTTGGCGCACTCGCCAAGCAAACAGATTTGACAGGCGTCGGCCAAGTTGTGCGCGGAGCCTTGGTGTTCGCTCCGACGCAGGCTATTGTGCGCTGCACAAGATGAGGCGGGTAGTGAGATGACGGTCCGACCGCGACGCAGCGTGCTGTACATGCCGGGCGCCAACCAGCGCGCGCTGGAAAAGGCCAAGACGCTGCCGGCCGATGCGCTGATCCTCGATTTGGAGGACTCCGTCGCGCCCGAGGGCAAGATCGCCGCGCGGGACAACACCTGCGAGGCAGTAAAAGGCGGCGGGTACGGGCGGCGTGAGCTGGTGATCCGCGTCAACGCCATCGAAACCGCCTGGGGCATGGACGATCTGCGAGCCGCGGCAAGCGTCGAGCCGGATGCGATCCTGGTGCCGAAGGTGTCGACGCCCGGCGATATCATCACCGTGGCCAAGGTGCTGGGCGCCATCAACGCGCCGCCCAGGGTGCGGCTGTGGGCGATGATGGAAACGCCCAGCTCGATCCTCAACTCGCGGGAGATCGCGGCGCTGGGGGCGGACCCGGAGAACCGGCTCGCCTGCCTGGTCATGGGGACCAACGACCTGTTGAAGGAATCGCGGGCGCGGGCGCTGCATAACCGCATCGCCGTGGTGCCGTGGCTGGCGATGACGATTGTCGCCTCGCGCGCCTACGGGCTCGATATCCTCGATGGCGTATACAACGACTATCGCGACGAGGATGGCTTCCGGGAGGAATGCGAGAACGGGCGTACGCTCGGCATGGACGGCAAGACGCTGATCCATCCCTCGCAGGTGGCGCCGTGCAACGAGATCTTCTCGCCGACGGCGGAGGAGGTCGCGTGGGCGCGCAAGATCATTGCGGCGTTCGACGAGCCGGCCAACCGGGCGAAGGGCGTCATTACGCTGGAGGGCCGGATGGTGGAGCGGCTGCATCTCGTGATGGCGCGGCGGACGGTGGGGATCGCGGACGGCATCGAGGCGATGCGGCGGACCGAGGAGGCGTGGTTTTAGTGCTTCCGCGCTGGCCTATGGTGTCATCCCGGGGCTCGTCCCCGGGATCCATTCATCCGCAAGCTGTGGTCCCGGTCGTTGGCTGGATCCCGGCAACAAGTGCCGGGATGACAATGGAGCGAGGGTGCTGGGGCGGCGAAAAGGCAGTCGACAGGGGGGCTCTTTGCTGATTATTCGGCCCTGCGCGGGGTGCGGTGATGGCTTGGACCGGCGTCCTGTTTCTTCACCCCACCCCTGACCCCTCCCGTCGAGGGGAGGGGAATAGGTAGCGGCCGGGCTCATGTGGATGCCCTTAGGATGATTGTTGAGCGATGACATCGACCAAGACGAACCCCGGCAACTACTTCGAGGATTTCAAGTTCGGGCAGCTGATCGTGCACCCGACGCCGCGGACGGTGACGGTCGGCGACGTGGCGCTCTATACGAGCCTCTACGGTACGCGGTTCGCGGTGCAGTCGTCGGATGCGTTCGCCAAGGGTATCGGTTACCCGAAGTCGCCGCTGGACGACCTGCTGACGTTCCACGTCGTGTTCGGCAAGACGACGCCGGAGATTTCGCTGAACGCCATCGCCAATCTCGGCTACGCCAACTGCCGCTTCCTGAAGCCGGTCTACCCGGGAGCGACGCTGGCCTCGACGTCGGAGGTCATCGGCCTCAAGGAGAACTCCAACCGCGAGACGGGCACCGTTTACGTGCGCTCGATCGGCCGCGACGAGACCGGCGACGTGGTGCTCGACTACGTGCGCTGGGTGATGGTGCGGAAACGCGACAAGGAATCGCCGGCGCCTGAAGCGATCGTGCCGAAGTTGCCGGATCGGGTCGACCCGGCCGATATCGGCGGCGCTGTGCCGGCTCTCGATGTCTCGAAGTACGACTTTGCGCTGGCAGGCTCGCCGTATCGCTGGGGCGACTACGAGGTCGGCGAGAAGATCGCGCACGTCGACGGCATGACGCTGGAGGAGGCCGAGCACCAGATCGCGACGCGGCTCTACCAGAACACGGCGAAGGTGCATTTCAACCAGCACACCGAGGCCAAGGGCCGGTTCGGCAAGCGGATCGTCTACGGCGGCGTGGTCATCTCGCTGGCACGGGCATTGAGCTTTAATGGCCTCAACAATGCATTCCACCTGGCGGCGATCAACGGCGGGCGGCACGTGTCGCCCTGCTTTGCCGGCGATACCGTCTACGCCTGGTCGGAGGTGCTGGAGAAGGCGGAGCTGCCGGGCCGCACGGATGTCGGTGCGCTGCGCATCCGGCTGGTGGCGTTGAAGAACAACGACTGCGCCGACTTCCCGCTCAAGAAGGAAGACGGCCAGTACGCGGACGGCGTGCTGCTGGAGCTCGACGCCTGGGTGCTGCTGCCGCGGTAAGGAAGCACGATGGAGCCGATCGTCCTCGAGGGTAGGCTTGTTTCGGCTGACGTCTGGTTCAGTGAGCCGGAGGTCGGCACTTTGATATTGGCTTCCGGCATTCCAGTACCGGACGAGTTGGAAACGCGAGGAATCTACGTAGCTGAGATCTCCATCTCCTCCGGCGAAAAGCGGATCGGGTTCGTCGGCGATGTAGTCGTAGAGTCAGCGCAAACCAACGCCATTGGTCAGAGAAGGGAGCGCACCCTCGCCTTTGCGACGACACTGGCGTCCTCCCCGGAGGCCCTGGATGGGGCCAAAATCGAGCTCACCATTCTACCCACGAAAAAGGACGCCTCCGAGTCACTCGTTCGGTTCAAGGCATCCATGAATGAGTGGCGCGAGGCGATGAGCAACAAGCGCGGGTAAGACGAATCGCTCTGCCGCGCTGATCCGGCCGTGGCCGCCTCAACAGACGTCATCCCGGCGAAGGCCGGGACCCACGTTCGTTTCCGCTAGCTTTTTTGCCTGCTGGTGTCCGCCGGGCCTTCGGCGATTTCGCCCGTCTCGGGGTTGAATAGGTTGTGCCACTCGGGATTCATATCTTCGACGAGGCGCACCTTCCAAGCTCGCTTCCACTCCTTCATTTGTTTCTCGCGGCGGATCGCGGGTTCCATGGTCTCGTGGAATTCGTAGTAGACGAGCTGCTTCACGCCATATCGCAACGAAAATCCGGGTAGCAGGCCCTGGTCGTGTTGAGCCATCCGACCTTCGATATCGCTCGTGACCCCGATGTAGAGAACGCCATTGGGTTTGCTCGCGATGATGTATACGCAGGGCGACTTCATAGCTCAGAACGCTAGGTGACCAAGGCCGTCACGATCCTGCGTAAGTTCTACAAGAGCAAGCTTGCGTGGGTCCCGGCCTTCGCCGGGATGACGTGACCTAGTCTGACTGCGGGGGTAAGGATTGGCTCCCCCCGTGCTGTGGCGAATGGCGATTTGCGGCGCGGGAAGCAGCGCGCTAGAACGACTCTAAGCTTCTCGACGAGGACCAATATGGCCGGGGTGAAACCAGCACGGACGCGCCAGCGGCCGCTTTCGCCGCACCTGCAGATCTACCGCCCCCAGATCAACATGGTGATGTCGATCGTGCATCGCATCACCGGCACCGGGCTGTATTTCGGCTCGCTGCTGATGGCGTGGTGGCTGTTCGCGGCGGCGACGAGCCCGGCGTACTTCGATTTCGTCAACGGCCTGTTCGCCACCTGGCTGGGCATGATCGTGCTGGTCGGCTTCTCGTGGGCGCTGATCCACCATGCGCTGGGCGGGCTGCGGCACTTCATCTGGGACACGGGCGCGGCGCTCGATATCGCCAGCGTGGACCTCTTGTCCTGGGCGACGATCGTACTGTCGGTACTGCTGACCGCGGCGCTGTGGCTGTACATCGCCTTCGAACGCGGATGGGTGCAGTGATGTCCATGACAACGCCACTGAAGCGGGCCCGCGGTCTTGGCTCCGCGCATGAAGGGCCTGGGCACTTCATCAAGCAGCGTGTGACCGCGGCGGCCAACATCATCCTGTTCGCGTTCGCCGTCGGCCTCATCGTGACGCTGGCGGGGGCAGACCGTGCCACCGTCAAGGCGACGCTCGGGCATCCGTTGGTCGCCATCGCGCTGATCGCGCTCATTGTCTCGATGACGGTTCACATGCGTATCGGCATACAGGTGATCATCGAGGACTACGTGCACAGCGAAGGCGCGAAAGTGCTGCTGCTGCTTGCCAACACATTCTTCGCCGGGACGATCGCGGTCGTCTCGATCTTCGCCGTTCTCAAACTGAGCTTCGGAGGCTAGGCGATGGCGGAAAAGAAGAACGGCGCCGCAAAGGTCAACGGCGCGAAGAAGACGGGCGCTGCTCCCGCCGTCAGCGGACATGCCTATCCCATTCACGATCACACGTATGATGTGGTGGTGGTCGGTGCCGGCGGCGCGGGTCTGCGCGCAACGCTCGGCGCTGCCGAGGCAGGTCTCAAGACGGCGTGCGTGACGAAGGTGTTTCCGACGCGCTCGCATACGGTCGCGGCGCAGGGCGGCGTGGCGGCGGCGCTCGGCAACATGGGGCCGGACGACTGGCGCTGGCACATGTACGACACGGTAAAGGGCGCCGACTGGCTCGGCGACCAGGACGCAATCGAATACCTGTGCCGCAACGCGCCGGCGGCCGTGTACGAGATGGAGCACTACGGCGTGCC
>CALRVN010000119.1:0-10071 GCA_943371625.1 Hyphomicrobium sp. CS1GBMeth3 | reverse complement strand
ACTGCGACCTCGATGCGGGGACGCTGCAGCTGGCATTCGTTCAAAGTGGACGGATCGTGCGCCGCGAAAGGTCGATTGATCGACCTCAAGCAGCGATAGTCAAGAACGTCAGAACGAAGCGGAGCGGTATTGTCGGGGATGCTGCCCCGGGTGCCGCATCGGACCCTGCTCGCTCGCCCGGCAGGCGCCCAAATGGGCCGCATTTTTTCGAACACCTTGCCCGCTCCCGTCCGCCTACGGCCAACGACAGCAGAGCTCCCCCGAGCGGCTGCCGTCGCCATCCGATAAAGGACAGGAGTGCTGACCTTTCCCTGAGCTTCGCAGATTTCTTCAAGGCACACAATAGCGACGAGCCGGCCGGGAGCGGCTGCGCGCAACGAAAAGGCGGCCGCCTGAGCCGGGCAGCCGCCTTACCGGGGAGTTGTGCTGAGAAACCGGCGGCTAAGCGGTGGTCGTCTCGATCTGCTTCTGGCCAGTGCCGATGGCGACCGTGCGCGGTTTCATGCGCTCGGGCAGATTGCGGACGAGATCGATGTGCAGGAGGCCGTCTTCGAAGTTGGCGCCAGAGACCTCGACGTGGTCGGCGAGCTGGAAGCGGCGCTCGAACGAGCGAGCGGCGATACCGCGGTGAAGGAACACACGCTCCTTGCCGTCAGGCTTCTTCTGGCCGGTAACGATCAAGACCTGCTCTTTGACCTCGATCTTGAACTCGTCCTTCTCGAATCCAGCGACCGCCATGGTGATGCGGTACTCGTTATCGGCGAGGCGCTCGATGTTGTAGGGCGGGTAGCCCTCGCTATCCAGGCCGCCGACGCCGTCGAGCATCTGGGCGAGACGATCGAAGCCAACCGTCGAGCGGTAGAGGGGGGCAAAATCGAACTGTCGCATGACATATCCTCCATGATTGAGCGACATGAGTTGCGCCTGCCGCAATGGCCAGGCGTCTCGTGGGACGCGCACCCCCGAAGGGCATGCGCAACTGGTATTTAGGCGTCAGACGATGGCGTTCAAGGCGGAAGCCGGAACGGGATCGCCCGATGTCCGTTCACCAAGTTGCGTGCGGGCAACAGGAATTCACCGAGCCCTTCAGGTGCGGTTCATGTAGCCGAGAGCACGCTCGCCCGGCTTTGGGTGAGGCCGCAACTTCCGGTTCCAAGGAGTTCCAGCATGTCTGCGTACGTCCGTCTCGCCGCGGCATCCGCGCTTGCCGTGTCGTTCCTTTATTCCGTCCCGGCCATTGCGGCCGATCTCTACGAACCACCCTACGACGAGTACGGCGAGAGGGCTCCGCCACCGCGGGACCGCTATGCCGACCTGCCGGAAGACTTCGAGCCGCCTTACCCCGAGGAGCGTTACGCGGGGCGCGAGTGCATTCCCCGCGATCTCGCTCGCGACAGGCTGCGGGACGCCGGCTGGAACGATTTCCACGCCCTGGAGCCGCGCGGCCGCGTCGTGCTCGTGAAGGCGCGTCGCCCGTCCGGGCAGCTGTTCGATCTTACGATCGATCGTTGCTCGGGACAGATCGTCGATGCGCAGCCGCTGGGCGAGCGTCGCTTTGGCCCGTATGCTCAGGGACCGCGGCGGCACTGGGACGGATATTAAGCCCCTTAACGCCGTTGGACTCGCCGCCAGCACCATGATCGCCCCCGTTCTTCGCCGTCTGATATGATGGCGGCGAAGAATCGGCTTTGGCCTGAGGGTGCGCGATGAAGCTGGTGGCGCTTGCCAAGAATCCGGTCCCTAGTGGCGGGACTGTCGGATGGTTCGCTGGGTACGACGGCGCCGAGCTGCGCTATGCGCGCTGGGACGCGACGCGTATGCCGCGGCGAGGAACGGTGTGCCTGCTGCCTGGGCGGGCCGAGTTCATCGAAAAGTACTTCGAAGTGATCGCGGACCTACGGCGGCGCGGCTTTGCCGTCGCCACCATGGACTGGCGTGGCCAGGGCGCCTCGCAGCGGCTGCTGCCGAACCCGCTCAAGGGGCATGTGCGCGGCTTCTGGGAGTACGACCGCGACCTCATCCGCTTCATGAAGGACATCGTGCTGCCGGACTGTCCTCCGCCGTTCGTCGGTCTGGGGCATTCCATGGGCGGCAACATTCTATTGCGCAACGCGACGATGCCGGGGCTGTGGTTCGAGCGCCTGGTGCTGACAGCGCCGATGATCGCCATCGACGAGCGCACGCTCGGCGCGACCACGGCGCAGGCGCGGACCTATGCCGAGATCGCCTCGCTTATCGGTATGTCGACGGCGTACGTGCCTGGCGGCTCGGACGAGGTTTACGGTCTGCGCAAGTTCGAAGGAAACGTGCTCACGTCGGACCAGGAGCGCTGGCAGCGCACGAGGTCCGTTCTCGAACTCGAACCGTCGCTGGGTGTCGGGTCGCCGACGGTCAGCTGGCTGCGCAGCGCGCTGCGATCGAGCCGGGCGATCGGGGCCGCAGACTTTCCTTCGCGCATCAACATCCCGCTGCTTATGTTCGCGGCGGGCAACGACAGCGTCGTTTCCACGCGTGCCATCGAGGATTTCGCCGTGCGGGCGAAGGTGTCGTCGTGCATCCTGATGCCGGGGTCGCAGCACGAGATCCTGCAAGAGACGGACGCGGTGCGGACGCGGTTCTGGGCGGCTTTCGACGCCTATTTGGGTGTCGAGGTGAAGCTCGCCTGAGGGTCAGCTACCGGCCAGAACTGCCATTGCCTGCTCGTGCACACGGGGGTCGCCGGCGGCAATGATGCGGCCGCCCTCGGTGGCGGGCTTGCCGTCCCAGGTCGTGATGCGGCCGCCGGCCTTCTCGATGATCGGGATCAGCGCGGCGATGTCATAGGTCTTGAGGTTCGCCTCGACGATGAGATCGCAGAAGCCCGCAGCGAGAAGGCAATAGCCATAGCAGTCGCCGCCGTAGCGGGTCATGCGCACGCGCGACTTGATGCGCGCGAAGGCTTCGTTCTCGCCGCTGCCGCCAAAAAGGTCGGGGTGGGTGGTAGAGAGCACCGCGTCGGCGAGGGAGGTGCACGGCCGGGTCTTGATTTTAACGGGGGCGGTCGTGTCGGCAGTGCGCATGTAGGCGCCATCCTCGGCCGACCAGAAACGTTCACGGGTGAAGGGCTGGTCCATCAGACCGAGCACCGGTTTGCCACCGTCGAGGAGGCCGATGAGGGTGCCCCACATCGGCCAGCCCATGATGAAGGCGCGGGTGCCATCGATCGGATCAACCACCCAACGGAGTTTGGCATCGGGAAGTCGGGTGCCGTGCTCTTCGCCGATGAAGCCGTGATCGGGGAAGCGGGACGCGACGGCGGCGGAGATGACCCGCTCGGCAGACTTGTCAGCGGCGGTGACCGGGTCGAAGCCGCGATCGCCCTCCTTGTTGCTGACATCGATGGGCACCCGGAAGTAAGGCCGGATGGCCTCGCCCGAAGCGTCAGCAAGCGTATGGGCGAAATCTACGAGGGCTTGCAGGTTAGGCTGAGTCCGTTTTGCCACAGTATTCCACCGACGCCGGGAAGGTTAATTCTGAGTACAAGTGCCGCGAACGCTGGGAATTAGACTGCACGTTGCAGGGCGCATCTTTCACAAATGTGGCAGGCAATCAATAAGTGTTGCCTGACCGCGACATGTTTCCCGCAATGAGAGACGCGTTGCCGCTGGTCGGTTGATCGTCGCGCCAAACAAGATCATATCTGGAAATGCGCGGTGGCTCTGGTCGCGCCAGACCATCGTTAGCCCACTTGGGCGTTTCCTCCCTAGACTTGGGCCGTTCGATCTCCGGACGGCCTTTTTTCATTTGGGACGCCCGAGACCGCATGAGCCCCTCGTTTTGGCAGGGCAGCTCTGCAAAAAATGCATTTGATAATGTTGCGGCGCACCAGTAGCTTTTGCGATGCGACATGGCGAGCCCGGCTCGTTTGTCGTAGCCCTCCTTGGGCGTTTCCTCCCTAGACTTGGGCCGTTCGAGACCCGGACGGCCCTTTTTTCTTGCCTTCGCTCATCGGTGCCGCCGTTCTGGCGCCGGGGCGAGTGGCTGTGCTCTACCCTCCAAACCGTCAGGCAGCCAGATCGCCTCATTTCGTGGGGTGGTGTCTGATCGCTCCTGCGTCCTATGCGAGCGGAATTTTGCGCTGCAGCATGAACTTTTTGCATGGCTTAGCAGAGCGACACTTCCGCTCACTCGGCAGCGGCGCGGTGTTCGAGCAGGGCCGGGAGGTCGTTAAACAGCGGGGCTGCGAGGCTCAACAGGTCGCGCTGCAACTCGGCAAAGCCAGCTGTCGGGCGCAGCGTCAGTTCATCGAGGTAGAGCCCGCGGTTGATCTCGATCTGCACGGCGTGGACCTCGCGTGCGGGGCGGCCGTAGTGCTCGGTGATGTAGCCGCCGGCGTACGGGCGGTTCATGTGCACCTCGTAGTCGAGGCTGGTCAGCGCGTCCTTGAGGAAGCGCGTGATGCGGCTGTCGGCCGAGGCGCCGAAGCGGTCGCCGAGGACGATATCGGGACGCGGGCCGCCGGCCGGTGCCATGGATGCCGAAGGCATGGAATGGCAGTCGATCAGGATCGCGTATCCGAAACGGCGGCGCGTCTCCTCGAGCAACTCGTTCAGTGCGGCGTGGAAGGGAACGTACAGGTGCTCCACGCGCGACATGCCGGCGCTCAGGGGCAGCTTGTGGCGGTAGATTTCCTCCCCGTCGGCGACGATGCGGGCAATGGTGCCGAGGCCGCCGGCGACGCGCACGGATTGCGTGTTGGCGAAGTCGGGAAGCGGGCCGACGAACAGCTCCGGGTCGAGCTCGTAAGGCTCGCGGTTCACATCGAGGAAGGCGCGTGGAAAGCGCGCAGCAATCAGCGGCACGCCGATTGCGGCGACGGGCGCGAACAGGTCGTCGACGAAGCAGTCCTCGGACTTGCGCAGGGACAGCGGAGAAAGCCGCGATAAATCGACGAAACTTTGGGGGTAGGTGCGACCCGAATGCGGCGAGCACAGCACGAATGGTGCGACCGGAACCTCAGGCGCGCTAACGACGTAGGGCGGCAGCAGCTCCGCTGGGATGGGGGGACCGTCGCGGGCAGGCATGCTTCTTGCGGTGTCCCTCATTGCCTGTGTCGGCGGATCAACTCAGCTCACGCCGACAGAGAAACTCGAAGCCCAAAGATCGCACCGACGGGACAATGAGTCTCAAACGAGGTCATCGCCCTTGCCCACTGTGCCAACGTCGTCTCAATATGTCCACCAGGGGGAGATACAGCTCCGGATCTCGCCGGTGGAGGGGAAGCAAGATCGACGGCTCGGCTGCGACAAGTTTCACCTCCCGTTTACCATAGTCGAACCAGAGTCGGGCGCGCTCGGCACCAGGTCGATGCGTCCAACGGACAGTTTAGAGTAGCCATGACCGCAAAGCCTTCCAGCGTTACGATCTCCCGCATCCTTCTCGCCGAAGACGATGATTCGATGCGAGGCTTCCTCGTCCGCGCCTTGAAGAAGGCGGGCTATGACGTCATCGCGTTTCCGAACGGCGAAGAGGCTTTCGAGCGGCTGAAATCGGAGCCGTTCACGCTGCTGTTGACCGACATCGTGATGCCGAAGATGGACGGGATCGAGCTGGCGCGGCGCGCCAGCGAGCTCGATCCGGACCTCAAGATCATGTTCATCACCGGCTTTGCCGCGGTCGTGCTCAACAGCGACAATGCCGCGCCCAAGGACGCCCGCGTGCTCTCCAAGCCCTTCCACCTCAAGGATTTGGTGCGCGAAGTCGATCGGCTGCTGGCTGCTTAACGCAAGAGTTGGCCGAACCCATCAATCAGCTGTTGACCTTGGCGGGGGCGAACGCATAGAACCGCGCCTCTGGGGCGCGTAGCTCAGCGGTAGAGCACTACCTTGACATGGTAGGGGTCACAGGTTCGATCCCTGTCGCGCCCACCACTTCCGTTCGCACGCAGCCGCTACGTCGATCCTGCGCGCTTGGTCATTTGCTACTCGGTGTTGAGATGAAAGTCCGGAATTCGTTGAAGTCGCTGCGCGGTCGCCATCGCGCCAACCGCCTCGTCCGTCGCAAGGGCAAGGTGTACATCATCAACAAGGTGCAGAAGCGCTTCAAGGCGCGGCAGGGCTAGTTTGCGCTGGTGGCGTATCTTCGCCGCCTTTTGACGCCTAAGCTGACGCGTCCTATCTTACAGGGATGCGCAGCCAGATGCCCCGCTACTTCCTCGCACTCGGCCTCTCAGGCCTGCTGGCGCTAGCCGGCGTCACCACGGCAGCCAGTCAAGGGCTGCCGGGCTCAGAGCAGCTGAAGCCGCTGCCTGCCCCCCACAACGACCTTCCACCCGTACCAGCGCTTCCAGGCGCAGAGTTCCCCGGCGCCAAGCCGAAGGAGAAGGTCGAGAAGGCTGTGCCGCAGGATCGCGATTCGCTTCTGGCGGAACTCTACACCCATCTCGCCAAGGCGCACGACGCCAACGAGGCCGCGCCGATCAGCGAGGCGATCGAAGGGCTGTGGCTGCAGTCGGGCAGCGACACGATCGGAATCTTGATGAGCCGGTCGGCGCGCGCGATCGAAGACAAGAAGAACGACCTCGCTATGCAATTCCTCGATGCCGTCACGGAGCTGGCGCCCGACTATGCCGAGGGCTGGAACAGGCGCGCTTACGTGCAGTTCCTGCAGAACAACTACGAAGGCGCCGTCGGCGATCTGCGCCGCGCGCTGGCGCTCGATCCCAACCACTTCAAAGCGCTCGAGGGCCTCGCGCGCATCCTGCGCGAGACGGGGCAGAAGAAGCCGGCGCTGCAGGCCTACAAAGAGATCCTGAAGATTAGCCCCTACCAGGAAGGCGCCAAAGACGCCGTCGACGAGTTGTCCGTCGAGGTCGAGGGGCAGGGGATTTAGTTTTTACTTTTTTGGCGACACGAGGGGCGAGAAGCTTTGCGTGCGGCGGCGTCGCACGAGCTGGTGGCCGCGCCACTTGGCGCCGGGCCCTTTGGGCCCCGGCCGCCTTCGTCGGCCAAGAGACATGCCGCTTCCTACATAAGGCTGACTTGAGTTGCGCCGGTCGCGCACTCTCCACGTCATCCCCACGGAGGTGAGGACCCAGACACGTCTCCAAGAATGCGACGTCTGCCGTAGACACGGTGACTAGGTTCCCGCCTACGCGGGAGTGACGGTGTGGGTGCGGTTAGCGATGCTCGCAGCTTCGCCCGGATGACAGATGATCAGCGGATTTCGGTCGAGGGGGCGCCGTGCTCGTCGACGAAGGCGATGCGGATCATGTTGGTCGCGCCGGGTGAACCGAAGGGGACACCCGCGGTGATGAGAAGGCCGCCGTGCGGCGGCACGAAACCCTCGTCGAAGGCGATGCGGCACGCCTTGCTGACCATGTCCGTCAACGTCGCGGGGTCGCCGGTCATCACGGAATGCAGGCCCCACACTAGCGACAGGCGGCGCGCGGTCGATTCCACCGGCGTCAGGCCCATGACGGGCAGGTTGGGACGCTCGCGCGTCACGCGCAGGGCCGTCGAGCCGGTCGCCGTGTAACAGACGATGGCGGAGAGCTTCACGGTGTCGGCGATGGCGTGCGCGGCCGTGGCAATTGCGTCGGCGCCGGTCGGCTGAGGTGCCGTCTGCGTCGCGTGAATGATGGCGTCGTAGCCCGGGTCCGCTTCGACCTCGATGGCGATGCGGTCCATCATCTGGATCGCCTCGATCGGGAACTGGCCGACGGCGGACTCGGCCGAAAGCATCACGGCGTCGGCGCCGTCGAACACGGCGGTCGCGACGTCGGAAACCTCGGCTCGGGTCGGTACCGGCGAGGAGATCATGCTCTCGAGCATCTGCGTGGCAACGACCACCGGCTTGCCGGCGGCGCGGGCCTTACGCGTTATCTGCTTTTGCAGGCCGGGAACGCGCTCGACCGGCAATTCGACGCCGAGATCGCCGCGCGCGACCATGATGCCGTCCGATGCGGCGAGGATGGCGTCGAGGTCGGTGATTGCCGATGGCTTCTCGATCTTGGACAGGATGGCGGCGCGATCGCCAACCACCTTGCGGACCTCGTGGACGTCCTCGCCGCGCTGGACGAACGACAGGGCGATCCAGTCGACGCCGAGCTTCAGGATATAGGCGAGATCGGAGCGGTCCTTCTCGGTGAGCGGGCCGATCGGGAGCAAAGTGTCTGGGAGGCTGACGCCCTTCCGGCTCGACAGAGCGCCACCGACGAGCACCTCGGCCGCGATGGAATCCTTCTTCTTTTCGATGACGCGCATGCGCAGCTTGCCGTCGTCGAGCAGCAGCATGTGGCCCGGCTCGATCGCCGTGAAGATCTGCGGGTGCGGCAGGTGGACGGATTCAGAGCTACCCGGGTTCTCGGCGCGGTCGAAGCGGAAGATGGCGCCGTCGTTGACGAACACGCGCCCGCCAGTGAATTCACCGACGCGGAACTTTGGACCCTGGAGATCGGCGAGGATGCCGATCGGGTGACGGTGCCGCTTGCCGACCCAACGGATGGAATTCTGCAGCGTACGAGCCGTGTCGTGCGACGAGTGGCTCATGTTTATGCGGAATACGTCGACGCCAGCCAGAAACAGGCGCTCGATCATTTCCGTGGCCGAGGAGGCAGGCCCTAAGGTCGCGACGACCTTGACCCTTCTTTTGCGTCTCATTTTTCACTCGCCTCGGGGTCGGTGAGGCGGATGGTCCACTCCTGCGACTCGCCCGTGTCAACTTCGAAGAAACCGGAGCGCTTAAAGCCGCGCTTCTGACAATCCTGAACCCCGCGGATGGCAAACGACTTGTCGTCAGTGCACATGTAGTTCGTGCCGACCCACTCGCCACCGCGGTCGTAGTCTAGTGCGTGAACGTAAATAAACCGGCTTGGGACTGCCCCTTTTAGGAGCGTCTCGCAGGTCTGGGAAGCGATGTTCCACCAGCCCTCGGTAGCCCATCCCGTCGCATCTTGATAGCCCACCGCGACACCGATGCGGCTCGAGGTGGAATTGCAAAGCTTCAGGTCGGCTCGGGCCTGGGCCGGAAAGGCAAGCAACGTCAGGAGCAGACAGGCGACATGCCCGTGCAACCAATGCCGCTTCTCAATTCCCGGTAGGGCCAACACTCAGGTCCGCTCCGCTCGCCTCTGCAATCCGGGCCACCGGCGGGGCGCCCTCGAAGCGCCCTCTGCCGCCGTGCTGGTGGCATCGGCGAAAACGAAAGTTAATGATTTGGGTGGGCCAGGGTGGCTCGCCCGGAAAGGATAGGTGCAACGGTTGTTTTACAGGAACTTGGCGGCATTGCGATTGAGCAGTGGCGCCGACAATACAAACCCGAGCCTACCATCAGCTCGTCCGCAGGCTTCGATCCCGACCGAGATGCCGAAATCGCCGTTGCGGTCATTGCAGTTCCTGTTCCCAGCCCTGCTTCCCCCCCCGTGCGCTGATTTGCGCAATAGGGTTTGCTCCGTCAAGCGGCGCTGCGACGCGGGTGGGTTTCCGTTAGCGTTCGTCGAAGCTATATATCCCGCATGGCCGACTCGAATGGCGGCGGCATCTTCGAGCCCGCCGATTCCCTCGTCACAGACAGCTATGAAGTAATTCCGGGCCGGCTCGACGCCGGTGTGATCGTGCTTTGTGACCACGCCACCAACGCCCTGCCGGACGAGTACGGCACGCTGGGGCTGCCGGCGGCAGAGCTCGAGCGGCACATCGGCTACGACATCGGCGCGGCGGCGATGACCCGGCATGTGGCCCGGATGCTCGACGCACCGGCTATCATGACGCGTTTCTCGCGGCTGCTGATCGATCCCAATCGGGGTCTCGACGACCCCACGCTGATCATGCGCATCTCCGATGGCGCTGTGGTGCCCGGCAATCGTCACCTGGACGCGGAGGAGCGTGAGCGGCGGGTACGGCGCTTCTATGAGCCGTATCACCAGCGCGTCGATGGGTTGATCGAGAGCTGCGTCGCTGCGGGCGTGCCGCCGGTGCTGCTCTCCATCCACAGCTTCACCGACAACTGGAAGGGCGCGCCGCGGCCGTGGCATGCGGCGATCCTCTGGGACCGCGACTACCGCTTCTCGGTGCCGCTGCTGGAGGCGCTTCG
>CALRVN010000118.1:0-10091 GCA_943371625.1 Hyphomicrobium sp. CS1GBMeth3 | reverse complement strand
GCCGCGGCTACTGTTTCTGGACCGTCAATTCGATCGTCATGTCGCCATCGTAGCAGGGACCCACACGGATTTAGTTGCGCCCTGCAGCCGATGTGACGGTGTTGTCGCGCCTATACACAATGTATGGACCGGCCGCGTGTCGCACTGAGATCCGCCGCAAGGGTCGGAAGTCGCCCATAATTAAACCGCCGCGGCTGTCCAACGCACTTTGCGCTAGGGCGCGACGATGATGCTCACGATGCGGGTCACCGCGGGCTGGAATCCCGTCATGTTGCGGAACACCAGGTAAGCGGAGTAGTTGCCGACTGGGAGTCTGCCGGCGGCCTCGTTGACCGACAGGTTCAACGTCGCCGGCACCGTCCCACTCCGTTGAGAGACCGAGAGCCACGGCGGCACATACGACAGATCCCAGCGGACCTCGCCCAGCTCGCGGTTCAGTTCCAGCGTCGGCTCGATGGTCGTGAATGGCCCGCCCACCTGCCCCATGAAGAGTGAGCCGCGCCTTGGCGATACGCGAAAGAAATCCGAAGGCGGCTTGTGAAGATAGAGTTCGACCTGCATGGGAATACGCACCGACTCGTCCCCGACCTTCACAAAGTTGAATTTAACAGCATGAAGCTGGCCCGGCGTTAGGGAAGTCATTAATCCGGTATGGAGTTCGAACAGGACCTGCTGCTGGAACCAGTTCGGCTGTAGCCGACCGTGCTCGGGCCTCGCTATCAGCCACGGCGGAAGTCCGTCGATCCTCCATGCCAGCTCTGCGTTTCCCTGCAGACGGCGCGCGCCCCATGCATTCTGCATTCGCTCCGGCGGGTAGCCCTGGCTGATGATGTGTGCATGGCCGCCATCGTTGATCACCACGTCCGCCTGCATCGCGGTCGCGTACCCGAGCTGCTGCTCGACTCCTGAATCGTTGATCTTGACCACCCGGAACAGCGTCGAAGGCTGCGCCAAGGTGGTAGGGGCGAGCACGAGAATAATTTCGATGTCCGGCTGAACAACAGTGCGGTTGCGAATCCGCAGGACATCAGTCGTGCCGTTCGCAAACGTGTCGGCGGCGCGGTTGAGAGTGATGCGCAGGAATTCGTTGTCCGGCGTCGTTCCAGAGAAGCCAGAAACGTCGACCCAACCGGGCTTGTGCACGACTTCCCACGCCGCTCTCCCCTGCGGAGCATGCAACCCGACGTCTCCCCAGATCAGCGACTGCGTAGAGAGATTCAACACGCGGGGCGCGGCGCGTATCCAACCGGCGCGCCTCGACGATGCGGCTTCGTTCAACTGCACCCGGCGCCGCTGCAAATTGCCGACGCGGATGGGCTTTCCGGTTGCCGACAGCGCGCGCTCGACCTCTGCGACGCTCACCGTGCCCGATGCGGAGTGGATGACGGCAAAGGCGCCAGTGACGTGCGGCGCCGCAAACGATGTCCCCAACTGGCTATAGTTTATCTGATCGTTCGGCATGGCCACGTCGACGGACTCGCCAGGCGCGAAGAGATCGACCAGACGCGAGAAGTTCGTGAAGGTTGAGGGCTGGTCGGCGGGCGTCGACGAGGCGACGACCACGGCGTCCGAAATGCAGGCCGGCCAGGCAACTTTGGTCTTGTCGCCGGCATTTCCCGCCGAAATCACGGTGGCGATGTCTACGCTGCGCAGCAATCGGACGTCGTCGGCGAATGGATCGGCGTCGCACGCCTGGTCCGTGAGATTGTCGACCGAGTTGAGGCTGAGGTTCACCGCGGCAAATCGCTGACCGGAGAAACTTCCACGCTGCAGATAGATGTGCTGCAGGGCGCGTCTCAGATCGAACAACAGCGCGACGGGTGCATCGCCGGTGTTGGGCTGCGAGAAGACTTGGATCGGATAGATGAATGCCAGGGGCGCTACGCCGAACCGGTCGTTGCGCGCCGCATCATACGGGCCCGGCAACGCCGGCGTCACACCAAGCCCAGCGACGAGCGAAGCAACGGCTGTCCCGTGGTCGCAATCGACGCGCACCGCGCACGGCTCAGCCGCCTCGACGCCTGAGGCATCGGTCGCGCCTCCCGGGCAAAGCGATTGGAAGTCCGCGTCGGTGGTCGAGAAGCAATGTCCGCCAATGACCCGTCCGGCCACTGAAAAATTCTGCGACGCAACTCCCGAGTCGACGATGGCGACGATCTGAGACTGGCCGCCGGCGCCCGAGTTGTACAATGCGCCGATGGCGCCGATGAAGTTGATGGAGCGGCCCGTGTTTGTATCGACCGACGGCATGCGCTGGTCCTGTTGGGGAACGACGCGCCCGTTGTAGGAGATGGAACGCACCTCGGGAGCCGCGAGTAAGGCCGTGAGCTCGCTCGCCGTCACTTCCGTGGCGAAGGTCGGGCTTAAAGGCAAGCGCGCAACTTTGCGCGACGCGATCAATCCTCTGGCGAGGAACCGGTCGATCAGCGAACGCACCTCGCTCGTCACCGTGGCGTCGGGGCGCCCTGTCGGCGGGGCAGCGATAAGATCGACGACCACGCGAGCTTTGCCCTGCGAAGCTAGATCGCGTTCGATCGCTGCCTTGTCGTACTCTGAGACAATGGTGCCAGCGTGGGCGTGGGCGCATATGAAAAACGCGCACCCATAGTAAGCCGCTGTCCATCGACGGATCTTAGAAACCATATCGGAGGGCCAGAACTAATGTCGTGGGATAAGCGTGAAATTGCGTCGTCGGTATTCTCGAACCTTAACAAGCGGCGTCCCCGAACGCACGATCAAAGCGCGCTCTCGAACCCAGGCGGTGGGCGGCAAGGATCAGGACCGGTCAAAATGCCCGACTTCCAGCCCTGCACTCGCACTGTACGCCAAACGCAAATTTAAGTCGGCATCCCTCAGCCCGTATCGCTGAATACATGCTGATGTCCGGTAGTCTGGCAAGTGCTCCTGCTTCGGCTAGCCCAAACCATCTCTGTTGGTGGTTGCCCCCTTCTGTTTATCAGCGCCAGCGTCACCCACTGAGCGCGCGGCGAGAACGCTAGTCCGCGCTCAGCCCATCATGCGAAGTCGATAGTTCGTCCGCTCGTGGGAGGACTGCAGACATGCCTGCCCTGCGCACTGGCCCAGCTCGCGAACTGCGGACGCATGTCGGCAAACTCGGCATCGCGACGGCTGCGACGTCCCAGCAGCGGAAATCGGATCTCAAGCAATTGAAAGCGTATTGTGGCCGTCAACCACGTCTGCAATCGGATCGACAGCGTCCGAGACCGAGGGCTTCGAGCTCAAGATGCTCTGCAGCGGCCGCATCTTTGAGCGGAGCGTCGACGGCATGTGCGCAGGTGCTACCGACGGCATAGCGAAATTCTTCGGCCACGCCCTCGTGCCGCTCACGATCGGCGCTCGCTACATCGACGTCGCTGCGTGGCACCGTCCAGAACACAACTTCTACTCCGGCAATGGTGTCCAGCATAATGCCGCCGCTGCAGTCAGCGCCCGCGCGGCTGCTGGCATGCCCGCAAGGCCCGTCCGCATCGCTCCGCAAAACGGCTAGTTGCTCCTCTTGAACCCGCCCGGCTAGTCGCGCTGACCGAGGGCTATGCTGCCTTCGCGCTCCGAAACCGTAAGGCGCGTTACATCATGCCGTTGTATAGTTGCCCGAATCAGGGCGACCCGAGTGGGTTCCAGGGCTAAAGTGCCTGGATCCGTTCAGCTTTTGCTGGCGCAACCGATTGCAGGACCGATGGCACGCAGTGATTTGATCATTGAGCTCGTGAAGGCAGGCGCAAGCGGCGATGCCGCAGCGCTGCGCACTTCCGCCGAAGCTCTGGCCGCCGATGAACGTGCCAAACGCCATACCGGCCTCGCCGATCGGATTACGCGCGCGCTCGAGACCCCGCAAAAAGCCAATGTTCCCAGGACCACGGTCTCCCGCCCCAACGAAGCCGGCATCCTGCGCCGCGATCCCGAACGGCCTTTGAGCGACCTTCACCTCTCCAACCAGGTCCGTTCACGGTGCCTTGAAGTGATCGAAGAACAACGCCGCGCAGATGTGCTACGCGCACACGGCTTGGAGCCTCGAAACCGGCTTCTGCTGGTGGGCCCCCCCGGCAATGGCAAGACGTCGCTTGCCGAAAGCATCGCTTACGAACTCGCCCTGCCGCTCTTCACCGTTCGCTATGATGCCGTCATCACCAGCTATCTGGGCGAGACCGCACAACGCCTCAAACGGTTGTTTGATTTCATCCGCACTCAGCCCGCCGTGCTGTTCTTCGATGAGTTTGACGCGATCGGCAAGGAACGCGGCGATCTGCACGAGACCGGCGAAATCAAGCGCGTCGTCACGACACTGCTGCTGCAGCTCGACGATTTGCCCTCCTACTGCATCCTCATCGGCGCCACCAATCATCCCGAGCTGCTCGATCGCGCCACTTGGCGTCGTTTCCAACTCCGCTTGCTGCTGGACTGCCCGTCGGAGGAGCAGCTCGTGAAATATTTCGCCCAGCAGCTAAAGACGTTAAGAGATCCTGCCGGCTATACAGCCACGCGGCTGGCGTCTTGCGTTGCCCCGAGAAGCTATTCCGAAGCCGAAGATTTCTTTCTTGATGTTCGCCGCCGCGCTGTCCTGGCGCAAGGCTCCGTGTCACTGCGCGCGATCCTCGATGACCGCGTTCGGGCCTGGAGCGAGCGGTCCATTGCGGAGACTTTAGAAAATGCCGAAAGAAAGGCCGATCCTTCGCCTCCCTGATCCTCGCGACGCCTTACGCCAACCCGGACCGCAACCGCGCTTTGCGCCTCCAAGCGGACCCGGCCGCCGCCGCCAGGGCGAGCGGCTAGGACCTTCTTTCGATGAGCTGACGCAAGCGCTTCGACGCGCCGAAGGCGGAGTTGAGCTTGCCGACAATCCCACCGGCATCGCCCCTGAGCGTGCCCTCGTGTTCGAAACAGCGGGAAATATTCAAGACTTTGCGCGGGCCGCACGCGCCGTCAATCTTGAGGTGATCGCCGAGATCGACCTCGATGACACCGTCGATATTCCCGAAGGCTTCACGCCGCCCCGCGGTCAGGCAACGATGCCGCGGGCCCTCTACGCGACCATGCCAACAGCCCGTTCAGCCAACCAGATCCTTGCGCTCTGGCGGGCATATCAGGCCGACCGTCCCGCACCCAACGGTGCTGCACCCTGGTGGCGGTTGTTCGATCGGCTGATCAAGGTTCGCGTGTGGGGGCCTGAAGATCGCTTTCCGGTTAGCGCGCGGCAAGTCCTCGAAAACCGGCTGCAGGGGCGTGCCGATGATGACGTCGTCAACGTCGAGCTTGAAATCTGGCCTTCCGCAGACGAGGCCGCGCGAGATAGCTGGCGGCGGGAGACCGAGCAGAAAGTGCGCGATCTTGGTGGACAGCGGGTCGATCAAAGCTCGATCGCTGGCAGAAATTTCATCTACGAAGCCATCCTTGCCTCGCTACCCGTACGGTCCGTTCGCGAACTCATCGCCGATCCAGCCACAGCAGGGGGCCTCGCGTGGGTGCGGGGTCTGCAGTTCATTCTACCGCAAACGGTTGCTCAAGGATTGCCGGCTGCAGCCGAGGAGGACAACGAGGTCCCTCGTCCCTTACCTGCATTCGATGGGGCGGCGCCTTTCCGGGCTGCCTTGTTCGACGGGACACCTGTTGCCGCGCATCCCTCTCTCGATCAAGGGGTCGTCGTCGAAGACATCCACGATCTTGTTCGGCTGTCCGTGGTGAACCAGCGCGCGCATGCCACCTCTATGGCGTCGCTTATTTTGCGCTCAGACTTGCAGGCTGACGGCACACCCGTGCCCCGGTCTCGCCTCTTGTGCGTACCGGTCATGGTCGATGGCGATCGCGGCGCCTTCTCGCCGCAGAACAAGCTGTTCGTCGATGTGCTGCATGTTGCCCTGACGCGGCTGTTCGTTGGCAACAACGCACTCGCGCCCGATGCCTTCGTAGTCAATCTGTCGGTCGGCGTACCAGAGATGCGTTTTGCAGGCCGCATCAGTTCCCTTGCCCGCCTTCTCGATTGGTGGTCGAACGAGCACGGCGTGCTTTTTGTAGTCTCGATCGGGAATGTCTTCGACGACTTCCTCGCGCGCGACGTTGAAACCGCCCGCCTCTTGGCGGCCGATGTTCCCGCTCGGCGCAAAGCCATCAAAGATGCTCTGGTTGGAGCCGGCTACGGTCGCGCCCTAATGGCTCCTGCAGAAGCCCTCAACGTGTTAAGCGTTGGCGCCATATCCGAAGATCTCCTGGCTGCCGGCAACGAGCCGCGCGGAGCTGACATCGTCCAGCTTGAAACCGATGGTAGCCGCTTTCCGGCGGTTTCGTCGGCTTTGGGACTTGGTCCGTTCCGAAGCATGAAGCCGGATGTGCTCGTCACCGGCGGCACGCACGAAGTGCGCGCCGTAGCCGATGGCAACCACACCAAGCTCTCGGTCGTTCTGAATTCGCCAAGCGGCTTGGTTGTAGCGTCGCCCCGCATCAATGTCGGCAACGGCAGGCGCCGTTCCCGCGGCACAAGCTGCGCAGCCGCCTTGACCACCCGTGCGGTCATGCAATCGGCCGACGCCATGACCGAAGAAGGCGGGCCCTACAATGAGGCAGCTCTCACCCGCATGGATCTGGCATTGCTCACGCGAGCCCTTTGCGTGAATGCTGCCGATTGGTCCAACGAAGCGCTGGCCCACTACGACGAGACCGCAGCCCGCCTTGGGAGAAACAAGGTCCTACGCTGCAAAGAAGAAGTCGCCCGCCATTTCGGCCACGGCTACCTGTTTGCCGAGCGCATGCAGCAGTCGCCAGCACAAGGCGTCACCCTAGTTGGCCTTGGCGATGTCCGGAAAGATCAAGGCAAGATATTCGACATGCCCCTGCCACCCTCTCTGTCCGGCGATCGCGTACCGCGCTCCATGCGCGTGACGCTCGCGTGGTTTTCTCCGGCGACAACCGCCCGTTCCCGCTATCGATTGGCGGCCCTGCGGGCGATCGCGGCCGATGTCATCGACGATGACGACCAGGATGAAGACAAAGGATGGGGGCTTCTCCTCAAAGCCGCGGGTCCCGACCGGCACATGATCCGGCGAGGCACCGTCTGGTCGCGCCGCCTCGTTCACGGCCGTCTAGCCGGCCCTGCCTACGACGAAGACGTCGCCATTCCCATTCGGGTGCAATGTCAGGATGCCAGCGGCGGCGGTCTCGATCCCGATCTTGACATCCGCTTTGCCATCGCCGTGACGCTGGAGATCGAGGCTGAGGTCAATTACGACATCCACGCCGAAATTCGCGAAAGGATCGAGCAGCGGGCCAGGGCCGCAGCTGGCGTGCGCGTCTAACTCTCCATCCTGGACGCGCCGCTTTGTCGGGCTGCTGGTTCAAGCGCTTCACGAACCGCACGTTCAGGCTTTCGCGTTCGCTGGCCGTCTGACTTCGGTTCTGCGCGCCAAAACCGATCGATCGCCATCGGCTTACACAGCGAGGATGGTAGACATCCCGCCGCCGATCGCGGCCGTGATCCGTTGCGCCGGGTGCCATTGAGTGGCTTTGCGCAGCGCCAGGACGCTTTGATGATCACGGCTACCACTGACGCCCCGCCGAAAGGCTGACGACGGCGCTACAACTGCTGTCGAACGGGAAGCCGACATAGCCGAGTACAGTCTGGGAATTGATCCCGTGACCGACTCGATGTCTGCAAACTCGGCAAAGCGCCGTTTCGAGAATTCAGTCGGTTCGCGCGACATTCGCCAGTGGCGCTCGTGTTTAGTGCTGCACAGCGGGGTGGCGAATCGCCCCGCGCCGACGTCAAATCTTCCTTCCGCTCCAGGGCGACCTCGGCACCTTGCTCGCAGACCTGCCGCGCACCCAGCGACAAGCTATTCACCGACAGCCGTGGCCGCGCCTGGTCACTGTGGGGCTTCCGCGACGCTTGGCGCGCGCAGATGGGCGACCCTCGTTTTGGTCACCTCCCTCGCCAACGGTGCTCGCGGTGTGCCGCTGCCCAGAACGCGCGGCATGAGCGTGAACCGGTTACCTCGGATGTTGCATGGCATGAGGCCATTTTCATCGCCGCGCGCGATGCGGAGGGGCATGTGTCTGCCCCCCCCGGGGGTCCCATGAGATTTTTGGACCTTTTACGTTCCTTGAAAAGTGTCAGAAAAATTCGTATTCTTCTGACAGAGGAAGCATATGGCTGAACGCCGTCTAACTGAGAAAATTCTTGCGCACGTAGCAAAGCTGCCGGAGGGCACGCCGGTTTCCGCGAAGGGCTTGCTGCATCTTGGTTCACGGACCGCGGTGGACCAGTCCTTGTCGCGTCTGGTGCTGCGGGGAGCTTTGCTGCGGGCTGGGCGGGGTCTTTATGTCAATCCGGTCGAGACTCGCTTTGGCATCCGGCCGCCCGCGGTAGAGCATGTGGTGCAGGCGCTTGCTTTAGCGAAAGGGGAGGTGATTGCTTCGCATGGGGCCGCGGCAGCGAATGCGCTCGGGTTGACGACGCAGGTGCCGTTGCGGTCCGTGTTTCTGACGTCGGGACGGAGCCGAACGTTGAAGCTTGGCAAGCAGGCGGTGGAGTTGCGACATGCCCCGGCGTGGCAATTGACGTTAGCCGGGCGTCCATCGGGAGAAGTCATTCGGGCCCTTGCCTGGCTCGGAGAAAAAAAGTCGCAAAAGGCTCTTTCCGCGTTGCGCGGTCGCTTGGCGGCAGGTGCCTTAGAGGAAATCGTCACCGCACGTCCTCGCCTCCCAACTTGGCTGGCGGAGCAGATAAGCCACTTGGTTCCGAGTGGTTGACTTTTAAGGATGTGGTGCAGCCCGTGAGTATTGGCTCCCCTATTGGTTCGACCTATTATCGCGTGCTCAACGGCCCGCCTACCAAACGTTGTTCCGACCCCGCTATGGCGGAATTGGTCCGGACGCGACGGAAGGGGCCAAGACGCTCCGATATGCGGTCAGCCGGGCTGGGTTTGAGGCGTTATCCCGCTCCCAAGCGCGCATCGCGCCAGTGCCGATGCGCGGCGCCTCGCTGAAGTTGTCCGCTTGATCGCTGGTTACCCGTAGCTCATCTCGATGGTGGAAACGGCGACGAGCAGGATCATTTGTCGGCGCTGCCGAGAAAGCGGACATTTGTAACTGCTGGCGATTGCCGATCGAGGGCGCACGTGCCCGGGTCGGAGTTCGTCCGATAGCGGACGCGCTGCAAGCTTCCGCTGCGGGCTCTCCGCCAAGTGGCTGCGGGCGGTCGCCAATCCGCCACCAACTGGCCTATGGTTTCGCGACTCGAGCGCGTCGCGCTTGAAGCTTGCGAAGCATCCTCCTTAGACCGATCTGCTTTGTCGACCGGCAGGCGACATCCAACGGCAGCCAGCCACGCTTTCGCTTGCCTTTCTCCTGCCAGCGGCCCGTGACCTTATCTACGGGCAGCTCGAAAACGATCACCCGCTTGCGGTTTCCGTTCGCTTGGCGATGAAGGTAGCTGCCCAGGGCTTCAGGGTTGATCGTGCCCGAAACACCAGCTTCCTCGAGAGCTTCGCGAGCCGCCGCCTCTGCGTCGGTCAGGCGCGTGCTGCGGTTTCCTTTCGGGAGGATCCATTCGCGGTTGCTTGACGTCACCATCAAGACTTGATGAGTCCCTTTCTTACGACGCACCGGCATTGCAGCAACTTGGATTTCCACGGCACTGCTCCTCACCTCGGGCGGGGTGCGGGTCTCAGTACGGCGGCGTCCCTGTTGGGGCCGCTGAGGTAGCTTCTTCATTCCACCTGAATATCTGTTTGCTGGGGGTGTATCTGGCGCAGATCACGGCGTCTGACCCTAACGCTCGGCTTCGCGCCCGGATCGAGTCGATCCCTTGTAGATTGCCTCTATGGCATAGACGCTGCCCTGGCGCGATATCCTACGAACCTGGGACCCCGAGCGACGAGCAGCTCGGAAACCTGCCCGATCCAGATGCGTTGCGCCAAAGACATATTCGCTTGCTCCGCAACCTCTCGATTTGGGCAAGAGCGATCGGCAAGCGCGTGGGGCGCGCAAAGTTCCAGGTGCGTCAGTTTTATTTATTTGCAGCGAACCCTTCCAATACCGGCACCGACTGGACATTTCACGTTCTGCGCCGCGTACAGCGGTGA
>CALRVN010000117.1:0-10140 GCA_943371625.1 Hyphomicrobium sp. CS1GBMeth3 | reverse complement strand
CCAGGAGGCTCGGACTCCATATACAAACGGCTTTGATGAGCAATGCTGTAGCCAAGGTCGAGACGCTCCACTTTCCGCACCGCCACCTCCTCACAGTCGAGGGGCTGAGTGCACAGGAGATCAATTTTCTCCTCGATCTCGCCGACCGGAACGCCGACGACAACCGCCAGGCGGGAAAAAAGCGTGACGACGTCCTGCGCGGGCGCACGCTGATCAACCTCTTCTTCGAATCATCGACGCGCACGCAATCGTCTTTCGAGATGGCGGCGAAGCGGCTTTCTGCCGACGTCATGAACATGAACGTGTCGACCTCCTCGGTGACGAAGGGCGAGACGCTCATCGATACGGCGATGACGCTGAACGCCATGCGCCCCGATATCATCGTCGTGCGCCACCATGCGGCCGGTGCGGTCGAACTGCTGGCGCAGAAGATCGACTGCTCGGTAATCAATGCCGGCGATGGCGCGCACCAGCATCCGACGCAGGCGCTGCTCGATGCACTGACCATCCGCCGCGCCAAGGGTCGCGTCTCGGGGCTGACCGTCGCCATCTGCGGCGACATCCTGCATAGCCGCGTGGCGCGCTCGAATATCGTGGTGCTGAATACGCTCGGGGCGCGGGTGCGCATCGCAGCACCGTCGACGCTGCTTCCTGCGGCACCGGAGCGGCTTGGCGCCGAGGTCTTCACCGACATGTGGAAGGCCGTCGAAGGCGCGGACGTCGTGATGATGCTGCGGCTGCAGCGCGAGCGCATGGAGGGATCGTACGTTCCCTCGACGCGCGAGTACTTCCATTTCTTCGGCCTCGACCAGGAGAAGCTGGCGCGTGCCAAGCCGGACGCCATCGTCATGCACCCGGGCCCGATGAACCGTGGCGTCGAGATCGCATCGACGGTCGCCGATCATTCCTCCAGCGTCATTCGCGACCAGGTCGAGATGGGCGTCGCCGTGCGAATGGCGGTGCTCGAGGCACTGGCGCGCAACCTGCCAAAAAGATGAACGCACAATCGACCACCGCCAAACGCGCTGCCCGCGATACGAAAGGCGGGACAGCGACCGCATTCATCAATGCGCGCATCGTCGATCCCGCCTCGAACCGCGATGAGCCCGGCGGCCTCGTGGTGCGCGAGGGGCTGATCGCGGATGTCGGGCCGCATCTGAGGCGCAACGCGCCCGAAGGCGCCAACGTCATCGACTGCAATGGGCACGTGCTGGCGCCAGGCCTTATCGATGCGCAGGTGTTCACCGGCGAACCGGGCTACGAGCACCGCGAGACTTTGAAAACGGCGAGCCACGCGGCGGCCGCGGGCGGCGTGACCACGATCGTCGTGATGCCCGACACCAACCCAGTGATCGACCAGGTGTCGCTCGTCGACTTCATCCAGCGGCGCGCACGAGACAACGCCATCGTGCACGTGCACACGATGGCGGCGATGACCAAGGGCCTCAAGGGCGAGGAGATGACCGAGATCGGTCTGCTCAAGCGGGCCGGTGCCATCGCCTTCTCCAACGGCAAGACTTCGGTCGCCAACACGCGCATTATGCGCAACGTGCTGCTCTACGGACGCGACTTCGGCGCGCTGATGGTGCACCACACCGAAGATCCCTACCTCGCCTCGACCGGCGCGATGAACTCCGGCGAAGTGGCGGCACGACTCGGACTTCCGGGCGTGCCCAAGGCCTCCGAGACGATCATGCTGGAACGCGACGTGCGTCTCGTGGAGATGACGCGCGGGCGCTATCACGCGGCGACGATCAGCTGCGCCGACAGTCTCGAGGTGATCCGCGGCGCCAAGGCGCGCAATCTGCCGGTGACGTGCGGCGTCTCGATCAATCACCTGACGCTGAACGAGAACGACATCGGTCCCTATCGCACCTTCTTCAAGATGCGGCCACCGCTGCGCAGCGACGACGACCGTGCTGCGATGGTGCGGGGACTCGCGTCCGGCGACATCGACATCATCGTCTCGAGCCACGACCCGCAGGATGCCGACGACAAGCGGCGCCCGTTCGCGGAGGCGACGGATGGTGCGGTCGGCTTAGAGACCTTGCTCGCGGCCGCCTTGCGCCTCTTCCATTCCGGCGAATTGACGCTGCTGACGGTGCTGCGCGCACTGACGATCAACCCGGCCAAGCTATTGGGCCTCCACTCGGGACGCCTCGCCAAAGGGGCGATCGCCGACCTTATCGTTTTCGACCCGGGCGAGCCGTGGGTGGTCAACAAGGACCTGCTGCGGTCGCGGTCGAAGAACACGCCGTTCGACGAGAGCAAGATGCAGGGCCGCGTGCTGCGGACGCTGGTTGCAGGTGAGACGGTCTATCAGTACCCTGGCGAGCGGAACTAACGGGTCACGCGAAGAACCCTTGCTCGGGCATGGACACTTTTCTCAATCCCTCGACGTTGCTTGCCGTAGCTGTCGGCTACCTGCTCGGCTCAATCCCGTTCGGGCTGCTGCTGACGCAGGCTGCCGGCCTCGGCGACGTGCGCAAGATCGGCTCCGGCAACATCGGCGCCACGAATGTGCTGCGGACGGGGAACAAGGGGCTGGCGGCGCTGACATTGCTGCTCGACGCCCTCAAGGGCACGGCGGCGGTGCTGATCGGCTACTGGATCGGAGCGCAGGGTGGCGTTGCGATCCTCGCGTCGCTGCTCGCGGGGTTAGCTGCGTTTCTCGGACATATCTTCCCGGTGTGGCTCGGCTTCCGCGGCGGCAAGGGGGTCGCCACTTACATCGGCGTGCTCATCGGCGTGGACTGGCTCGGCGTCACCTGGAGCGCACTCGCCTTCTGCGCCATATGGCTCGCGGTAGCGATGTTGACACGCTACTCGTCGCTGTCCGCGCTCGTTGCGGCGATCATCGTACCGGTAGGGCTATGGGCTGCCGGCGATCCGGCGACGGGTCTGCTTACCGCGCTCATGTCGGCGCTGCTGATCTACAAGCACCGCGCCAATATTCGCCGCTTAGCCGCCGGAGAGGAGCGGAGGATCGGTGCCAAGGCGTGAGTTGCCAGTCGCGGCGCCGCCGATGGCGGACGCCGAGCGTATCGCTGCCATTCGCCTGATCCGGTCGGAAAACGTCGGCCCTGTTACTTTCCGCGAACTCCTTCAGCACTACGGCACGGCAGAGGCCGCGCTCGTCGCCCTTCCCGAGCTGTCGCGCCGGGGCGGTCATCGGCGCATCATCCGCATTTGCCCGCGCCCGGATGCTGAAGCGGAATTGGAACGCACGCGACGCTTCGGCGCGGAGGTTCTAGTGATCGGCGAAGCTTCCTATCCGACCCCGCTCGCTGCACTCGATGCGCCACCGCCCGTGCTGTTCATCAAGGGCGAAGTGAGCCTGCTGCAACGGCCGGCGATTGCAATCGTCGGCTCGCGTCAGTGCTCGGCGGCCGGAGCCAAGCTTGCCCGTCAGTTCGCGTCCGAGATCGGCCGCGCCGGGTTCGTCATCGCGTCGGGGCTTGCGCGCGGGATCGATGCGGCCGCGCACCAGGCGGCGATCGACACCGGCACGGTCGCCGTGCTCGCGGGCGGGCTCGACTTCGTCTACCCGCCGGAGCACGACGAGCTACAACGAGCGATCGGAGAGCGCGGCTGCCTCGTCAGCGAGATGCCGTTCGGATTTGCGCCGCGCGGGCAGGACTTTCCGCGCCGGAACCGGATCGTCTCGGGGCTGTCGCTCGGCGTCCTCATCGTGGAAGCGGCCCGCCGGTCGGGGAGCCTCGTCACAGCGCGGCTCGCTGCCGAGCAGGGGCGCGAGGTGTTTGCCGTGCCAGGACACCCGCTGGACCCGCGCGCGGAGGGCACGAACAAGCTGCTGAAGTCGGGTGCTACGTTCGTGACGGAGCCGGACGATATCCTTTCGGCGCTCACGCCGTTGGTCCGCTCGCCGGGCCCGCACCTGCGCGAGGAGCCTGAGCCGGGAGGGGGGGCGATGCCGCTTTCCGACAGCGATCGCGACCGGGTCGTCGCCGCGCTCGGGCCGGCGCCGGTCGATACGGACAGTCTGGTTCGCAGCACGGGGCTGGCGACGCGCAGCGTGCAAATTGCGCTGATGGAGCTTGCCCTCGCCGGCCGCATCGAGCGGCATGGGAGCGGGCTGATCTCGCTTTCCCCATCGCCCGATTGACGATCAGGCCGAGGGACGGTGCCGGTACTGCTCCTTTTGAAGGCGAGCCTCGGTCAGGGCCGCTGCCAGAATAGCCGACAGCGTGCGCTGCCCGGACCGGTCCGCCAGCTGTTTCAGCTCTTGGATGAGGTCGCAGAGGTAGCCCAAACTGGCGGCGCTGTCGGATGTGAGGGCCTTCGTAAGGCCAGCGTTTGGGTCTTCCGGCGTTGCCATACTTATGCTCTTCCCCGACCTCGAACCGCCTGAGATCGTGGTGAATAACATTCACAACTCTAGATTGCAATACACTGTGCGCTACCCGTTATGCGGGACATGTGTTTGACACCGCCACATTCCTCACCCATGTTCCCGGCCGACCGAACCTGGGAATTCCCTCCAGACGGCTGCGGACCTACGGCCGTTAACCTGGGCCAGGGGCCCTTAGCGGCTGCTCCCGTCGGCGCCAGCCTGAAAGCTTCTAGATGAACGTCGTAATCGTCGAATCGGCTGCGAAGGCCAAGACCATCAATAAGTACCTGGGCAGCGGGTATAAGGTCATTGCTTCGTTCGGCCACGTGCGCGACCTGCCGGCCAAAAATGGCTCCGTGGAGCCCGACAAAGACTTCGAGATGCACTGGGATGTTGACCCTAAGTCCCAGAAAATCATGAAGGAAATCTCGGACGCGGTCAAAAAGGCCGACAAGCTGATCCTGGCTACCGACCCTGATCGCGAGGGTGAGGCCATTTCCTGGCACATCCTGCAGATTCTGGAGCAGAAGAAGGCGCTCAAGAAAGACACTCAGATCGAGCGCGTGGCCTTCAATGCCGTGACAAAGCAGGCGATCATGGCCGCCATGAGCGAGCCGCGGAAGATCGACGGCCCGCTGGTCTCGGCCTATCTCGCCCGCCGCGCGCTCGACTATCTCGTGGGCTTTACCCTGTCTCCGGTGCTGTGGCGCAAGCTGCCCGGCGCCCGTTCGGCTGGCCGTGTCCAGTCGGTGGCGCTCCGCCTCGTCTGCGACCGCGAGCGCGAGATCGAGATCTTCAGGACCGACGAATACTGGACCATCGACGCCACCCTCGTCACGGCCAAGAACGAGGAGTTTCCGGCGCGGCTCAACGCCATCGACGGCGTGACGCTCAAGAAGCTCGATATCAAGAACACCACGGACGCGCACGCCATCAAGGCGGCGATCGAGAAGGGCGACTTCCGCGTCGTCTCGACCGACAAGAAGGCCGTCAAGCGCAACCCGTATGCCCCCTTCGCCACCTCGACGCTGCAGATGGACGCCTCGCGCAAGCTCGGCTTCTCTGCCAAGCACACGATGCAGGTAGCCCAACGCCTCTATGAAGGCGTCGACATCGGCGGCGAGACGGTCGGCCTAATTACGTACATGCGAACCGACGGTGTCACCATCGTGCCGGAGGCCGTCAGCGCCATCCGCGGGATGATCGCGCGCGAATACTCGCAGCGCTACGTCGCTCCGTTCATCCGCGAGTACAAGACGAAGGCCAAGAACGCGCAGGAAGCGCACGAAGCCATCCGTCCGACCGAAGTGACGCGCCGGCCTTCCGACGTCGCCAAATATCTCGATAAGGATCAGGCGCGACTCTACGAGCTCATCTGGAAACGCGCGGTCGCGAGCCAGATGGCCTCGGCCGAGGTCGATCAGACGACGGTCGATATCGAGGTCAAAGGCCGCGACGGCAAGACCTACACCATGCGTGCCACCGGGTCCGTCGTTCAGTTCGAGGGCTTCCTCAAGGTATATGAGGAAGGCCGCGATGAGCGCCTGCACGCCGCGAAGGGCAAGGACGATGTCGCCCCTGACGAGGACGACACCAGCCGCCGCCTGCCGGCGCTGACGCAAGGCGACAAGGTCACCGACCGCGCTATCGAAGCCGAGCAGCATTTCACGCAGCCGCCGCCGCGCTATTCGGAGGCGACGCTGGTCAAGAAGATGGAGGAGCTCGGCATCGGCCGGCCGTCGACGTACGCCTCGACGCTCGCCGTGCTGCAAGAGCGCGAGTACGTGCGCGTCGACAAGAAGCGCCTGATCCCGGAAGACAAGGGACGTCTGGTCATCGCGTTCCTCGAAGGGTTCTTCAAGCGCTACGTCGAATACGACTTCACCGCCGACCTCGAGGACAAACTCGATCTGATCTCGGACGGCAAGCTCGCGTGGAAGGATGTCTTGCGCGATTTCTGGAAAGACTTCACCGGCGCGGTCGACGGAACGAAGGATCTGCGCGTCGGCGAGGTGCTGGAAGCGCTGAACGAGATCCTGGGTCCGCACATCTTCCCGGCGCGGGAGGATGGCTCGGATCCGCGTTCTTGCCCCTCGTGCAAGACGGGGCGGCTCAGCCTCAAGATCTCCGGCAAGTACGGCGCCTTCATTGGCTGCGGCAACTACCCGGAATGCCGGTTTACGCGTCAGTTGAGTGACGTCAACGGCCAGGGCGATCCGGACGCTGCCGGACCCGACGGCAAGCAGCTGGGCTTTGATCCCGACACCGGGCTCGCGGTGACACTGCGCACCGGTCGGTTTGGGCCTTACCTCCAACTTGGCGAAGGCTCCGAGGACGAGAAGCCGAAGCGTTCGAGCATTCCCAAGGGCGTCGATGCAGCCTCGGTCGACCTCGAGTTCGCTCTGAAGCTGCTGTCGCTGCCGCGCGAGGTGGGTGTGCATCCGGAAAGCGGCAAGCCGATCACCGCCGGCCTCGGCCGCTATGGGCCGTTCATTCTGCATGACGGCATGTACGCCAACGTCGAAGGCATCGAGGAAGTGTTTAGCGTCGGCATCAACCGCGCCGTGACGCTGCTGGCCGAGAAGGCGGCGGGCAACAAGAGCCGCTTCTCGCGTCCGAAGGCGACAGTACTCAAGGAGCTTGGCGAGCATCCCGACGGCGGCGGCAAGATCGAAGTGCTGTCCGGCCGCTATGGTCCCTACGTCAAGCACGGCGACGTCAACGCGACGATCCCGAACGGCAAGGATCCGGCGACGCTCACCGTGGCGGAAGCCGTGAACCTCATCGCAGAGCGCGCCGCGAAGGGACCGTCGAAGAAAAAGAAGCCTGTGCGAAAGGCTGCGTCCAAGGCAAAGGCGGACGACAAGCCGGCGGCAAAGGGGGCCAAATCGGCTAAACCTGCGAAGGCGAGCAAGGCGCCGAAGTCGCGCTCTGCCAAGTCGAAAGCCGAGCCCGCTGACGCGTAAGATCTAAGGCGCTCCATGATCCCTCGCCGAGCACGCTGAGATGTCGCGCAAGCCAAGGGGCAAAGGGCCGAAGGCCGACCGGGGCAACGGGCCGAAGGCCGAGCGCGGCAATGAGCCGAAGGCGAGGTCGGGCAACCCCAAGCGGCACGGCGGCCTGCCCGACAGGGACGAGATCCTAGAATTCGTGAAGTCGTCGCCCGGCAGAGTCGGGAAGCGCGAGATCGCGCGCGCATTCGGCGTGAAGGGCGGCGAACGGCTCGAGCTCAACCGTCTCCTCGCCGGCATGACCGAAGACGGCATTCTCTCCGGCGATCGCAAGCGGCTGCAGAAGAAGGGCAGCCTGCCATCCGTCACGGTGTTGGAGGTGACGGGTCGCGACGACGACGGCGACCTCATTGCGCAGCCTGTGGTGTGGGAGCAGGAGGGCGAGCGGCCGTCGGTGCTGCTTCCGGTGCGCTCGGCGCGCGGGCCCGAGGTCGACATCGAGGCCAGCATCGGCGTCGGCGACCGCATTTTGGCGCGCATCACCGAGCTGCAGGAACCCGACGTCGAGGGCTACCGGTTCGAAGCGTCACCGATCAAGCGGCTGCCGCGCGAGAAGCGTCGCCTGATCGGCATCTATCGCGCGCACAAGAAGGGTGGCGGCACGATCGAGCCGGTCGACCGCAAGCAACTGCGCTCGTGGTCGATCCGCAGCGGCGATGAAGGCGACGCCAAGGACGGCGACCTCGTCCGCTTCGACCTCGCCAAGAAGGGCCGCATGAACGTGCCGCAGGCGCGGATCGTGGAGTCGATCGGCAATCCCGACGACCAGCGGCAGATCAGCCTCATTGCCGTGCACGCGCACGGCATCCCGGACGATTTCCCCGAGGGCGTCATCACCGAGGCGGAGTCGCTGAGCGAGCCGACGCTGTCGGGCCGCGTCGACTTGCGCAATGTTCCCCTCGTCACCATCGATCCGCCCGACGCGCGCGACCACGACGACGCCGTCTACGCCGAGCCCGACACAGATCCGGCAAACCCCGGCGGCTGGAGCGTGCTGGTTGCCATCGCCGACGTTTCGCACTTCGTGCTTCCCGGCTCGCGGCTCGATCGCGAGGCGCAGATACGCGGCAACTCGGTCTACTTCCCTGACCGGGTGGTGCCGATGCTGCCGGAGCGCATCTCCAGCGACCTCTGCTCGCTGCGCGAGGGTGAGAACCGCGCGTGCCTCGCCGTGCGCATGGTGTTCGACAAGGACGGCGCCAAACGCTCGCACACCTTCATGCGGGCAATGATGCGGTCGGCGGCGAAGCTGAGCTACCAGGAGGCGCAGGCGGCGATCGACGGGCGCGCGTCCGACAAAGCCGGGCCGCTGCTCGACCGGGTGCTGCGACCGCTTTGGGCGGCGTATGCCGTGCTTGCAGATGCGCGCGACAAGCGGGCGCCGCTCGATCTCGACCTTCCGGAGCGGAAGATCCTGCTCGACGAGACCGGGCGCGTGAAGGACGTCGTTACACCGGAGCGGCTCACGGCGCACCGGCTGATCGAAGAGTTCATGATCCAAGCCAACGTCGCGGCGGCCGAACAGCTCGAGCAGCGCAAGACGCCGGTCGTCTATCGCATCCACGACCAGCCGTCGAAGGAGAAGCTCGCGAGCCTGCGCGACTTCCTCGATACGCTGAGCATGAAGCTGCCGCAGGCTTCGACGCTGAAGCCGGGTCACTTCAATGGCATTCTCGCGACGGCCAAGACGCTACCGGTGGCTGATCTCGTCAACGAGGTGGTGCTGCGCAGCCAGAGCCAAGCCGAATACAACATCGACAACATCGGGCATTTCGGTTTGAACCTGCGCCGCTATGCGCACTTCACGTCGCCGATCCGCCGCTATGCCGACCTCATCGTGCACCGTGCGCTGGTGAAGGCGATGCGGCTCGGCGACGGCGGCCTTGAAGATTCCGAGGTGGGACGTCTGCGCGAGGTTGCGCAGCAGATCTCCGATGCAGAGCGCCGCGCCATGAGCGCCGAGCGCGAGACGATCGACCGGCTTATCGCGGCGCATCTAGCTGATCGCATCGGCGCCAAGTTCGTGGGGCGCATCGCGGGCGTCACGCGCTCTGGGCTGTTCGTGAAGCTGAAGGACACCGGCGCTGACGGCTTCGTTCCGGTATCGTCACTCAACAACGATTTTTACAATCACGTCGAGAGCCATCATGCGCTCGTGGGGAAGCGAACGGGCGAGACGTTCAGGCTCGGCGACACCGTCGAAGTGCGGCTCGTCGAGGCGATCCCATCGGCAGGCGCGCTGCGTTTTGAAATGCTAACCGAAGGCAGCAAGGGCCGCGTCGCCGCGCCGCGGTTCGACAATCGCGAGCAAAACAAGGGCAAGTGGCGACGCCGCCGCTGAGCCAAGCGTGCTCGCCTTGACCGATGCGGCCTAGCGCGCAACGCTACCCACAGGCCGATGGCGCCGGAGGAGTTGATGTCAGAGGAACCAACGACGTTCGCCGAAGAACCGAAGCGCGACATCGCGCAGTCGATGCGCCGCGGCGCGGCGCAACGCTGCCCGGCGTGCGGCGATGGCAAACTGTTCACCAGCTATCTCAAGGTTGCGCACGCGTGCCCCAGCTGCGGCGAGGAACTGCATCACCATCGCGCCGATGATGCGCCGCCCTACTTCACCATGATCATCGTGTGCCACTTCGTCGTCGCTGGCGTGATGATGGTCGAAGACTATTTCCACCCCGAGTACTGGCTGCACATCCTGATGTGGTTCCCGCTAACCATCGGGATGTCGCTCTTCCTGCTGCCGCGCATCAAGGGTGCGCTGATCGGGCTGCA
>CALRVN010000116.1:0-10154 GCA_943371625.1 Hyphomicrobium sp. CS1GBMeth3 | reverse complement strand
ATGGCGAAGTATCGCCGCCCCGACCCCATGACCGCGCCGTCGAAGAGCAAGGCCGCCGGCCTCTACATGATCTGCACGGTCGAGAAGCACCGCGCCGAGAACGCCGGCTACGCTGACGCCCTCATGCTCGACTGGCGCGGCCGCGTCGCCGAGTGCACCGGCGCCAACATCTTCTTCATCAAGGACGGCGTCATCCACACGCCCGATCCCGAATGCTTCCTCGACGGCATCACCCGTCGCACGGTCATCGAGCTCGCAAAGAAGCGCGGCTATCAGGTGATCGAGCGCGCGATCATGCCGGAGGAGCTGAAGGACTTCACCGAGGTGTTCGTCACCGGCACCGCCGCCGAGGTAACGCCTGTCGCCGAGATCGCCGAGCACAAGTACAAGCCGGGCGAGATCAGCATGAATCTGCTGAACGACTACATGGCCAACGTGCAACCTTCGCGCAAAGCCGCCGAGTAAATCCACAGCCCGAACCGATACGGCAGGCGCGTTTTTCGCCTGCCGTTCAATGACCGGCTATGCAAGGCGTGGCTACAACGGCACACCGGCGCCTACGTCGTGCACTGACAATTCGCCATTCGATTGCAAGCCCCCTGGGCCTCCCGCACGCTCTGTTCGGGTGAGATGCTTCGGGCATGACGATGCAGCGCTTTGGCCGACGCTTTCGGTTATCCGCAATGATCCTGGCTGCGGCCTTCGCGCTCGCGCCGTCCATCGCCGGCGCGCAGGAGGGGCCGGGTGGCCTCCTCAACCCGCAGCGCGATTGCCAGACCATAACCACCTGCAATTTCCGCAAGGGCGGCTCCTACCGCGGCTGCCTGTCGAGCTACAGCTGCAAGGTGTGCAAGTTCGTGCGCACCGCGTGCAGCGGCGGCCGTGTGTGCGAGAAGATGCGCTGCGGCTGGGGCGGCGTCAGCTGACGCTTTCGCCGAGCATCACTCAATTCACGTAACCCCTCACCCGGATACGATCTTGCGATCGCATCCGACCTCTCCCGCTGGGAGAGGTTGGGATCCACCAAGCGGTTCTGACGGGGGTTAGCCTCTCCCCGGTGGGGAGAGGCCGGAAGCGAATTGAAGATGAGCTTCGGGTGAGGGGGTAGAGCGCGCTTCGAGTGAAGCAAATTACCGCTTGGCGGTGAGTGCCTGGAACACGGCAGCGCAGAACACTGCGACGGCCGTCCCGAACGTCATCAGCGCAACCATGCTCGGCGTGTGCCCGGCCGAAGATCCGATGCCGGCGGCAAGCAGCGTCCAGAACAGCGCCGGAAACAGCGACACGATGAGCATGCCCGCGAACTGATGCGCGGCGTCCTCGTGGCTCCGGGTGCGGGCGATGACCTTCGTCGCAGACTGCATGAGTTGGGCTCCGTGCGGATCTGATACGGCAAGGCTAGGGCGGCGATCCTAAACGGGACGCTAAGGTTCATTACCACCCGTCAATGTGGCTCCATCAGGATTAATCCGCGGTAATCACGTGTCCGCTCTGGAACAGTGAGGCCGCTGCCGCTATGCGCTGTCCCTGGATTGAGCTTCGCGGACGCAAATGAACAGCGTGACGAAAAACGACGACATCGACGTGCTGATCATCGGCGCTGGGCATAACGGCCTCGTCTGCGCCGCGTATCTCGCCGCGGCCGGGCTTCGCGTCGTCGTGCTGGAAAAGAACGATGTCGTCGGCGGCGCTGCTGTGACGGAGGAGTTCCACCCGGGTTTCCGCAACTCCATAGCGTCCTACACCGTCAGCCTTCTCAATCCGAAAGTCATCGCCGACCTCGAACTCGCCAAGCACGGACTGCGCATCGTCCACCGCCCGGCCGCGAACTTCTGGCCCGTCGACGACCACCGCTATCTCCTCATGCGCGGCGGCTTGGCCGAACGTCAGGCGGCCATCGCGCAATTCTCCAAGCGCGACGCCGAGCGTCTGCCTGACTACGACGCGATGCTGGAGCGCGCCGCCGACGTGCTGCGCGATCTCGTGCTCACCACGCCGCCCAATGCCGGCGGCGGCATCCTCGAAGCCATCAAGGGCGCGCGCGTCGGCAAGCGCCTTTTCGATGTCGGCGTCGACGACCAGCGCACGCTCGTCGATCTCTTCACCCGCAGCGCCGCCGACTTCCTCGATGGCTGGTTCGAGAGCGACGTCGTCAAGGCCGCTTTCGCCTTCGACGGTATCGTCGGCAACTACGCCGCGCCTTCGACGCCCGGCACCGCCTACGTGCTGCTGCACCACTGCTTCGGTGAGGTGAACGGCAAACGCGGTGCTTGGGGTCATGCCATCGGCGGCATGGGCGCCATCACCACGGCCATGCGCGCCGCCGCCGAGGCGCGCGGTGTCCGCATTCGCACCGGCGCCAAGGCCGATCATGTCATCGCCTCGGGCGACACGGCGATCGGTGTCGCGCTGGTCGGCGGCGAGAAGCTGTTCGCCAAAGCCGTCGTCGCGAACGTGCCTCCGAAGCTCCTCTTCCGTGACCTCATCCAGTCTGGTGCCGTACCCGACGCGACGCGCGCTCTGTTCACCGGCATGAAGACCGGCTCGGGCACCTTCCGCATGAATGTCGCGCTCAGCGAGCTGCCGGACTTTACCTGCCGCCCGGGCTCGACCCAGCAGGATCACCACGGCGCCGGCATCGTCATCGGCCCGACCCTCGACTATCTCGAGCGCGCGTATCTCGATGCCAAGCTCACCGGTTGGTCGCAGTCGCCCATCGTCGAGATGCTCATTCCATCGACGCTGGACGACAGCCTCGCGCCCCCAGGCCAGCACGTCGCCAGCCTGTTCGTGCAGCACGTCGCACCACACCTCCCCGCCGGCCGCAGTTGGAGCGACCCAGGCGAGAAGCAGGCATTCGCCGATCTCGTCATCGAGACCGTGACGCGCCACGCACCCAACTTCAAAAATGCGGTGCTCGGCCGCCAATTGCTGTCGCCGCTCGACCTGGAGCATCGCTTCGGCCTCGTCGACGGCGATATCTTTCACGGTGCGCTGTCGCTCGATCAGCTCTTCTCAACGAGGCCGCGCATGGGCTATGCGAACTATCGGTTGCCGCTCGGCGGGCTCTATCTGTGCGGATCGGGTGCGCATCCGGGCGGTGGCGTGACGGGAGCGCCGGGTCACAACGCAGCACGCGAGATCGTACGCGACTTCAAAGGATGGCGCCGCGGACCCTTCCGCGTGCGGACTTCGAGATAGCCATGGCCAAGATCACCGTCACCGACCGCGTGGAGCTCGACGAAGCCGAGATCGAAGAGCGCTTCGTGCGCGCCTCCGGCCCGGGGGGCCAGAACGTCAACAAGGTGTCGACCGCCGTCGAGCTGCGCTTCAACGTCAACGCCTCGACTTCCCTGCCCCCCACGATCCGCGTACGCCTCGTGCGCCTCGCTGGCCGGCGGCTCAACGACGAAGGCGTGCTCGTCATCCGCGCCGATCGCCATCGCACGCAGGAGCGTAATCGCGACGATGCTCGTGAACGCCTGTTCGAATTGATTCGCGAAGCTTCCATCGAACCCAAGCGGCGCATCAAGACCAAGCCGACCCGCGCAGCCAAGGAGCGCCGCCTCGAGGGCAAGTCGCGGCGCAGCAACGTCAAACGCTTGCGTGGCTCCAAGCCCGAGCACTGAGTGCTTCCGGAAAAGTGGGAACCGGTTTTCCGATGAGAAGCACGATCAAATAAAGGCCTAGAGCCGTTCCTCCACTCCACCAAAACTGGAACGGCTCTAGCGGTTGCGGTGCGATGCAATTTGCCGCTTTGCAGCATATCGGGACGCAAAAGAGTCACAGCTCCCATGCGGACGCGGCATTGTGTGAAGACGGCGTTTGAACATATCGTAACCGCGCGCTGTAACGTGCCATACAGCCGCCGATGTTGCGTATGACATGATTTCCGCGACTTTCGGCGCATACAGTTGATTCGTCGCCCGTTTGCGGGCCGATCCGATCACGAGGGTGTAGGAACGATGGGAATGCTTGTGAAAGCGTGTCTCGCTGCCGCTGCGGTAGCCATGGGCACGGGAGCCTTGGCGGCGGAGGGGCCGCTGGGCATCTGGTACGATCACACCGGCCGTGGCGCCGTGGAGATCGTCGATTGCAACGGCTTGCTTTGCGGCAAGGTCGTGTGGGTGCAGGACGCCAAGAATGCCAAGGGCTGCGGCCTGCAGATTCTCGGCAACGTGAAGCCGATGGGCGATGGCACCTTCGACGAAGGCTGGATCTATGATCCCGACAAGGACGCCAAGTTCGACGTCGAGCTGGTGCCGAAGGGGGACAAGATGACGGTCGTCGGCTACGCTGGCGTCAAGTTCCTCAGCCAGACGTTCACCTGGACCCGCGCCCCCGCCAACCTCCAGCGCTGCTCCTCGTAACCCGCACTCGTCTGTCATCCCGGAAGCCGGAGCGTCAGCGAAGGCTATCCGGGACCCAGGAGAGATGTGCGCAGCTCTATAAATCCGTCATACCCGCGTCATGGCGAAGCCATGCTCGGAATAAGCGGCGGGAACCCAGACACCTAACCTCGGCCGCAACGGTTGAGTTGGATCGCGTCTGTCATCCCGGAAGCCGAAGCGTCAGCGAAGGCTATCCGGGACCCAGCGTAAAGAGTGGCGGAGCCCCTTTCTTTTTCGGGCTTTGCGCACTTCCGCTGGATCCCGGGTCTTGCTCGCTGTCCGCTCGCATCGCCCGGGATGACAATTAGAGTTTGCCTGCGCCCAAGGCCGCTATCAGCGGATGCCCGGCGCGCGTCAGCCGCTGCACCTCTTCCAAACCCCACCAGTACGCATTGCGCACCAGTTCCGTGTGCCGGTGCCAATCGAGAATGCCCATGTCCGCCGGCATCGGCGGCACGAACAGCGTATCGCCCGGCTGCAGATGCCGGTGGAAGCCGTGCCTGTTCGCCATCAGCGAGCGCATCAAAACCGTGGTCAGCCCCGGGGCTTCCGGCAGCCTCCCACGCGCCAGCGGGTTGAGCGTCATGCTGATCAGCTCGGCGCGCGACGGCAGCTTCGCGTAATCGACCTCGAACCGTTCCAATTCCGGAATGTCGAAGCTGACGACGACGTTCGGCCCGCTCTTGATCTGGCGCATGATGCGCACCGGCACGTTGTCGAGCAGGCAGCCGTCGACCAGCATCTCGCCGTCGGGCGTGTAGACCGGCGGCAGCAGCACCGGGATCGACCCCGACGCGCGGATGGCGTCGAACAGGTCGCCCCGGTCGTGGCGATAGAGTTCGTAGCTCGACAGGTTTGTCGACACCGAGAAGTACGGCACCCACAAGTCTTCGATGTTGGTGCCGGCGAAATAGCGCTGCAGCTGCGTGTCGTAGTGACGATGATCGAGCAGCGAATAACGCGGCCACGTGTAGCGCTGCATCGCGCGGTTGGTGATGAAGATGTCATGCGTGCCGCGGTCGATGTCGTCCGGGTGCGTGCCCATGGCGAAAGCGCCCGTCATCGCGGCCCCCGCCGACGTGCCGCCGAACGCATCGAACTCGAACCCGCTTTCGATCAGCGCTTTATAGAGGCCGACGTGTGCCGCGCACAGCGCGCCGCCCCCGCACGCGATGAAACCGAGCGCGCTGCCGTCGACGAAGCGATAGAGCCGCGCGAAGGTGCTGTCGTCGTCGAGCGCGACGTGGTGGTGCATCGCGAGCTTGCGCCGCCGCAGCCAGCGGTTCGTGCCTGTGATGGGCTGGCGCCGCTCGTGCACGACCACGAGCCGGTGCGCATCCGGGCTGACGAACGCCGACGCCAGCTGTTCGAGCGCATTCGGCGCTGGGTCGAAGCCATCGACTGCCACCGCGAGCACGAGGTCGGCGTGTCGGATCGCCTTCTGCGACCAGGGCGTCAGCTCGGCGTCTGCGAGAAACAGGAGATAGTCGTACGAGCTCTCGAGCTGATTGAGCGCCTGCGTCGCCTCCGCGCTGTCCAGTTCTGAGGGCAGGAGCGCGGCCGCGCGTTCGGAATCGAGCACCAGAGTGTTGGTGCCAGCCGTGAACACGCCCGTGAGCTTGTCGATGAACCGCTGCGGAATTTGCGATCCGCCGGCCCGCAGCACGGCAATCGTCCGCGGCCTCGGGTCAGGCACCGCGGCTTCAGGCGCCGTCGTCGCCGCGAGGCGCTGTGACAGCGCCGCGGTCAGCGTCCGCCAGATGCCCGGGCAGCGGTCGGCGATGCGATCGAAGTCCGCGCGGTCGAGGCGCACGACCAGGCTGTCGCGCATCGCCGAGACGGTCGCCGTGCGCACGCCCCCGGTCAGGAATGCGATCTCGCCGATCGGCTGCTCCGGCCCGATCTCGGTGAGCGGATCACGCCGGCCCTCCAGCGTCACCGCGAACCGGCCCGAGATGACGATGTAGAGCGCGTCGGCCGTCTCGCCTTGCCGGACGAGCACGTCGCCGCGCTTCAGGCTGCGCGTCTCCAGCCCCGCGATAATTGCCGCGCGCTCTTCAGCGCCAAGCCCGGAAAAGATCCCGGTGGCAAATGGTTCGGTCTGTGGAATGCGCGAATGCATCTGCGATCTCTGGAAAGTCTTCCAGCATAGTCCCGTCGGCGGCCGATGGCGTCGTGAAACTGACGACTGGCCGTGCTTCGGTCGGCTGAGTTAACATGTCCGTGCTTTAGCCGGGGGATCGGAGATGAAGTTCTTAGCTTTCGTGTTTGCCATGCTCGCCGCGATCAGCTCCGTCGGCACCCTGCTCCTCGGCTTTATGCTCATCTTCACCGAGGAGGTTGACGCCCAAGTCCTGACCTGGGGTTACGCGCTGGTCTTCATCGCGCTGCTGATGATCCTGCTCGGCGTCCTCTCGGCGATTTTCATCACAGCCCGGCCGTGGGTCGCGAAAAACACCCTCTGGCTGCTGATCCTCGGCGGCGTCATCGCCATGGTTGTGGTGACCATCGCCACCACCCAATTGCCTGGACCAGTGCCCGAGCGCATCGGCGCCAACCTGTTGCCGGGCGGCGTCCTGCCGACGGTCTTGGCTTTCGTCGCGCAGTTCGTCCTGCGCTGGCACCTTCGCTCCTCGCGCCAGGCGAGCCCAGCCGAAACATACTAAGCGGCGACGCGATCCTCGACGCTGCTGACGACGGCCACGCGGCGCGTCTCGATCTTGACGACGTTGTCCACCAGCGTGCCGGTCAGCGCCGTGAGGAAGCTCTGCGGATTGAACCCGCGATGCGCATTGAGGCGAAGCTTTGCCGCCACCGCGATGGCCGGAGCGATCAGCGAATGTCCGTTGTCGAGCAGCAGCTGCTGCAGCCGCCGCGCGCCGAACACTTCGACCAGATGGCGGAAGCGCACGAACGCGGTCAACGCCCGCTGCGGCTCACCATGATAACGCTGCTGCAGGGTCGCCCGCGCCGCGTCGAGATCAGCTTCACCGGCGCCGTTGAGCAGTATCAGCCCGCGACCGGCCTCGACCAGCGTCCGCATCGCAGCGGCAAGGTCGGCAGCGTCGGAGGCCGGCACGTCGGAGAGGTCGAAGGTCGTAGCCATTGTCGTCGTCTCCAGGTCCAAAGCTCAGTGGTGCGTGCCGCCGAAAACCGTCCATGCGCTGCCGGTCATCAGGATGATGTCCTTGGCGCGGCGGTCGTTGAGGAGGAAGTCGACGCTATGGCCGACCAGCTTGCCGTTGAGGTTGACCACCGCGTCCGGCGCGAAGCGGTAGCGCGCGCCGTCGTCGGCCTCGATCACGCCGAACCCGGTTTTGGTGCTGAACTTGGTGATCCTGCCGTGCATGACACTCTCCGGTTTACTGTCGCTTTTCGCGTTTCTGGATGGAGATTGGCGCGTCCGGACCTGCCGCGCTGTTCCGGCTGTGACATGGCCATGAGAAACCTGTCCCCCCGCGGGATGGCTCGCCGAAGCCGCAATTGCCGTGTATGAAACGGGGAGCCTAGGCGCCCGGGAAGCCGGCATATTCAGCCCGGGTTCATGGGTCGGGGCCTAGCCTCGGGACGGTAAGGCAAAGGACGGCAAGGTGAGGAAGATGACCACCGCTTGGTTGCGCGCCGCGTTCCCGGTTCTGGTACTGCTCGGCGCTACGGCGGCAGCATCGTTGCCGGCCTCCGCCAACTGCGACTGGTATGTGAAGACCGCGCTCGAGCAACAGCAGCGCAACTTGAAGCTCAAGTGCGGCTTGTCCGGCGCCGAGTGGTCGGTCGACAAGGGCGCACATGCCGCTTGGTGCGCCTCCGTCAGTCCCGACGCATCGCGCGCGACTGCTCAGAAGCGCGAGGCCGACCTCGCCAAGTGCTCCGCGAAGTAGACGTCTCGTTGTCATCCGGTGGCTTGTCCCACGGGATCCATCCATCCGCTTGCTCCGCGCCAAGATGCGGGCTGGATCCCGGCAACAAGTGCCGGGATGACAGTGCAGTGACCTCACGCCACGAATTTGTGCGCTCCCTTGCTGATACCTTGGGCGGCCTGTCGCCACACCGGGCTTGATCGCCTCGCGACAGCGGCCGATGCTGCACTCATAAGCACACGCCACGGCCGGCGAGGGACATGACCGACCCAATCCTCATCGAGGTGACACGCGGCCCGCTCGTCGAGAGCTGGCATCGCGGTGCGGTCGCCATCGCCGCGCCGTCGGGCGCCCTCGCTCTTTCTCTCGGCGACGTCGAACGTCCGGTCTATCCGCGCTCGGCCGTCAAGGCGTTGCAGGCATTGCCGCTGATCGAATCCGGCGCCGCCGACCGCTTCGAGTTCGGCCCCGCCGAGATCGCGCTCGCGTGCGGCTCTCACGCCGGCACCGAGCGCCACACCCACCTCGCCGCCGCCATGCTTCGCCGCGCCGGCCTCGGAACTGACGACCTCGGCTGCGGTGCGCACATGCCGCTCGGCAGCTCCGCCGCCAATGCGCTGATTGCGGCCGGTCAATCGCCCTCGCAGCTTCACAACAACTGCTCCGGCAAGCACGCCGGTATGCTCGTGACTGCCGTGCATCTCGGTGAGCCGACGCGCGGCTATTGCGACGTCGATCATCCGGTGCAGCAGCGCGTCCACGAAGCGCTCTCCGACATCGCCGGACTGCCGCTCGGCGCCGACGTGCGCGGCATCGATGGGTGCTCGGTACCCAACTGGGCGATGCCGCTGTCGGTGATGGCCCGCACGTTTGCTAGGCTTGTCACGGGGCACGGCATGTCGGCCGAGCGCAAGGCAGCTGTGGCGCGCATCCTCGATGCTTGCTGGCAGTACCCCGACATGGTCGCCGGCAAGAGCCGCGCCGACACTGTCGTCATGCGCGCGCTGCCGCGGCAGGTGTTCATGAAGACCGGCGCCGAGGGCGTCTATTGCGGCGCGTTTCCCGAACTGGGCCTCGGCTTCGCACTCAAGGTCGAGGATGGCGCCAAGCGTGCCGCGGCCGGTGCAGCGATGGCACTTGTCGAGCGCCTCTACCCGGCTGCGCGCGGACTGATGCCGGTCGGCGCCATCAAGACCTGGCATGGCGTCGAGGTCGGCGAGGTCCGCTCCTCACCCGTCTTCGAGGACGCCCTCTCCTCCCTCAAAGTCTAGCGCAAGGTGCGCTCCCTCCCCCCTTGCGGGGGAGGGTTAGGGGAGGGGGGTGTCCACGACGTCTGAGGTGCTGCACCACTCGCACCCCGACCCTCCCGCCGTCATGGCGAAGCCATGCTCCGCACGGACGAGGGGGAGGGAGCGGACCAACCGTCGCTCGAAACTAAACCGCCAGATTACCCGTGATCGCCAGCAGCGCATTGCTGCCGCCAACGCAGCCCACCCAAAACCGTCATTTCCGCGTCACGGCGAAGCCATGCTGCGCATGGACGGGCTGAACCTAGTCACGTCTGCACATATGCGACGTTCGTTGTGATGCGAGGCGTCTGGATGCCCACCTTCGTGGGGTTGACGAATGGTGGAGGCAGTCGTGTCACGCAATTCGAGGACGCCCTCTCCTCCCTCAAGGTCTAACCGCTGGGAGCGCAAAGCTTGTCATTCCGGGACTTGTTGCCGGGATCCAGCGAACAGCTGGTGGCGGAGCGAGCGGAGAGATGGATCCCGGGGACAAGTGTTCAGTCCGGGGACATGGCCGACACCTGTTCGGATACATCACCGACGGGTTGCGGGCTGGTCAAGTCGATGCTGGCGATACGGTGGGCCGCCAGGAAGATGCCGTAGTGGCCATCGCGGTC
>CALRVN010000115.1:0-10168 GCA_943371625.1 Hyphomicrobium sp. CS1GBMeth3 | reverse complement strand
TTCTTCCATTACGCGCTGTTCCACGAGCCGCTGCTTTCATTGACGAATTTCGTCATCGATTACATCGTGGTGGCGACGGCCTGCGCATGGGGATTCCGGATGACCCGCGTGCGCCAGATGATCGAGCAGTACCCCTGGGCCTACGAGCGCGCGGGGATCTTCTGGTGGCGTCGCAAGCAGGCGTCCCCCGAAGCATAGGGGTGACATTTCCCACAATTCGGACGAACATGCAGGGCATCCCTGGCCGCGCAACTTTCGCGCAGTGCAACTTCCGCACGCTCTTTCCGTCGATCACGAGGTCTCCATGAAACCAGCAGCTATTCTTGCAGCCCTGGCGCTCGGCTTCGCCGCCCTTCTCAGCGGCTGCGACAGCGGCCCGGCCAAATTCAAACTGGGCGTCGCCGGTCCGATGACGGGCACGGACGCGGCATTCGGCACCCAGCTCAAGAATGGTGCCGAGCAGGCCGTTACCGACCTCAACGCCGCAGGCGGCATCAACGGAGAGCAGATCGAGCTGCTGGTCGGCGACGACGCGGGCGACCCCCGCCAGGGCGTTTCGGTGGCCAACAATTTCCTCGGCGAGGGCGTGCATTTCGTCGTCGGGCACTTCAATTCCGGCGTCACGATCCCGTCGTCAGAGGTCTACGTCGAGAACGGGATGCTTATGATCACCCCCGGCTCGACCAACCCGCTGATCACCGAACGCAAGATGTGGAACGTGTTCCGCACTTGCGGCCGCGACGATCAGCAGGGCGCGGTGGCCGGGGCTTACATTGCGCAGAACTTCAAGGACAAGAAGGTCGCCGTCCTCGACGACAAGACGCCTTATGGGCAGGGGCTTGCCAACGAGACGCGTAAGGCGATGCAGGCTGGCGGCGTGACGCCGGCGCTCGGGGAGAGCGTCAGCGCGGGCGAGAAGGATTTCAGCGCCCTGGTCTCGAAGCTGAAGAACGCCGGCATCGACCTCGTCTACTGGGGCGGCGTGCATACGGCGGGCGGGCTCATCCTGCGGCAGATGCGCGAAGGCGGCGTCAACGCGGTGTTCATGTCGGGCGACGGCATCGCGAGCGACGAGTTCGCCGCCATTGCCGGGCCCGCGACCGAGGGCGTGCTGATGACGTTCGGCCCCGATCCGCAGAAGCGTCCGGAGGCCAAGGAAATCATCGAGCGGTTCGAGGCGCGTGAGTACAAGCCCGAGGCCTATACGCTCTACAGCTACGCGGCGGTGCAGATCATCAAGCAGGCGATCGAGGCGACGAAGTCGTTCGATCCCAAGACCGTTGCCGCCTACATGCACACGGGGGTGACGTTCAACACGGTGATCGGCGACCTCGCCTTCGACGAGAAGGGCGACATCAAGCAGGTCGGCTACGTGCTCTACACCTGGGTGAAGCAGCCGGACGGGCGCATCACGTACGTGCAGAACTGATGGGAAGCGCACAAAAACAAAGCGCCGCGGCGGTGCCACGGCGCTAATTATCCGTCCTGCTTCTTGGGTTGCCGTCCGTGATCGGAACCGGCGGCCGTAGGGATCAATCGCGGCCCTGTGAGGCGGCGAGGCACTCGGCCACGATCCGCTTCTCGATGAGCACGAGGTCGTCGGGAACTTTGATGCCGGCTTGGCGATAACCGCGGATCCGGGCCTGCACCTTGGCGTAACCTTCGCGGGGATCGTCAGTCTGCTCCAGCTCGGAATTGAGCTGCGCAATTTCTCCATGCATTTGGTTCGACATTACGTGGCCTTTGCCCTCGTTTTGGTTTCCTGCCTTTTTTCGCCCGGGCAATTCCGGGTCGCAGCCCGATGCTTATAGGAGTCTATTCGGCTGCCTTAAGTAACGTTTCGTTTCACATCCCCACATTCAAGAGTACAGCCAGGACTTCTTTGGCAAACGTGACAATCTGCCCACAGTCATCGGCGGTGCGGTGCAAACTGCGAGCAGGCGAAATTGTGGCCACTTCTGGACACTACTGTGCCTTTATTGGTGTGCGATGAGAACTCCTTATGTGCGTTGCAACAATATCACCGCCATGCGGGCTTCTAGCGGCACTGGTCTTCGCTAGACTGCAACGGCCAAGTATTGCCCGGAGCATGCGAACTAGAGACTACCGATTGATGGCCGGTGCCCCCGTCTGCTAGGGACCGGCCTCTTCTCCCGCGAGGCTCACATGATTCCGCGCTACAGCCGCCCAGAGATGGTTTCGATCTGGGATGCAGAAACCCGCTTTCGCATCTGGTTCGAGATCGAGGCGCACGCCGCCAGCGCGATGGCTGAGCTGGGCGTCATCCCCCATCACGCCGCGAAGAAGATCTGGGACAAGGGCCGCACGGCGAAGTTCGACGTCGCGCGGATCGACGAGATAGAACGCGAGACCAAGCATGACGTCATCGCGTTCCTGACCCACCTGGCCGAGATCGTGGGCCCGGAAGCGCGCTTCGTGCACCAGGGCATGACGTCGTCGGACGTGCTCGACACGTGCCTCAACGTGCAACTCAAGCGGGCCGCCGACCTGCTGATTGCCGACGTCGACAACGTATTGGCGGCGCTGAAGCGGCGGGCGCTGGAATACAAGACGACGCCGACCATCGGGCGCAGCCACGGCATCCATGCCGAACCGGTGACGTTCGGGCTGAAGCTCGCCTACGCCTATGCCGAGTTCCAGCGCGCCAGGGAGCGGCTCATCGCTGCCCGCGAGGAAGTCTCGACCTGCGCGCTGTCGGGCGCCGTCGGGACCTTTGCGAATATCGACCCCCGCATCGAAGTCTATGTCGCCGAAAAGATGGGGCTGAAGCCCGAGCCGGTCTCGACGCAGGTGATCCCGCGCGACAGGCACGCGATGTATTTCGCGACGCTCGGCGTCGTCGCCTCGTCGATGGAGCGGCTGGCGATCGAGATCCGGCACCTGCAGCGGACCGAGGTGCTGGAGGCGGAGGAGTTCTTCTCTGCCGGCCAGAAGGGCTCATCGGCCATGCCGCACAAGCGCAATCCCGTGCTGACCGAGAACCTCACCGGCCTCGCCCGCATGGTGCGCGCCTACTCCATCCCGGCGATGGAGAACGTCGCCCTTTGGCACGAGCGCGATATCTCGCATTCCTCGGTCGAACGTATGATCGGGCCGGACGCCACGGTGACGCTCGACTTCGCGCTCAATCGCCTCGCAGGCGTCATCGACAAGCTCGTGGTCTATCCCGAGAACATGCAGAAGAACCTCGACAAGCTGGGTGGGCTGCATAACTCGCAGCGCGTGCTGCTGGCGCTTACGCAAGCGGGTGCGTCACGCGAGGAGGCCTATTCGCTGGTGCAGCGCAACGCCACGAAGACATGGCTCGAGGGCAAGGACTTCCTCGCCGAGCTCAAGGCCGACAAGGACGTGACGGCGAAGCTGAAGGCATCCGAGCTCGAGGCGATGTTCGACCTCGGCTATCACTTCAAACATGTCGATACGATCTTCGAGCGCGTGTTCGGCAAGGCTTAGCTCGGCGGCGGGGGCTGGGGCGGCAGTGGCTGACGAGCCGGCGAAGGGCCAAGCCGCTCTTTCATTTCGTCAATCGTCTTGCCGCAGACGTTCTCGCAGGGGATGCCGTCGTTATCCCGGTCGCGAACCGCCTCGCCGCATACCGTCAGGTGATGGTAGGCCTCGGCGCAGCTTTGCATCTGCGTGCACTTCTTCTCAACGCAGTCGAACGCGGCCACGCGCGTTGACGTGGCGGCAGCGAGTGCGAGAAGTGCGATCAATCTCCGGGCATGCATGGTGACGAAAAGGGCTTGGTGAAAATCGAGCTATACCAATGGTAACTGCGCGCCACGCGACAACGGTGGCTCGTTGGGGTTATTGGTTACTCGCGGGCTGGGGGATCACATGCAGCAGCGGCACGAGATGACATTCGCGGGCCGGGCGGGCGTCACGCTTCTCGTGCTGGGCGCCTACTACCTGGCGAGCAACATCCCGGTACCGGGCCTCGAACCAGCGAAGATTCCCGAGCTGACGCGGTCGGGGGGTGTCATTGCACTGGCGCGTCTTTCGATCTTTTCACTCGGCGTCATGCCACTGATCAATGCGCTCATCCTGGTCGAAGTGGCAAAACTGGCCATGCCCAGCTTGCGCCAATGGGAGCGGGCGAGTTTCCGCAACGCAGACCGCTTGAGCGTGATCGTCGTGGTGCTGGCGCTCGTTCTGGCAGCCTTCCAGGCGCTCGGCGTGACGACGGCGCTGGAGATGGTTTCGGGCCTGGTGGCGGAGCCTGGCACTCAGTTTCGCGTGGTCAGCGTTGCTACGCTCGTCGCCGGCGCCGCCATCGCGATCGGCTTTGCCGGGCTGATCGACAGGATTGGCTTGGGAAGCGGGCTGTGGCTCATCTTTCTGGCCCCCGCGCTCGCCGCCCTCCCCAGCTTGTTTGCGACGATCGCACTTGCGAACTCGCAAGGCGCGTACGCGTCGGGAGCGCTTTTACTGAGCGTAATTTATTCGGGGCTCGCGATTGCGGCGGTCGCGAGCATCGTGCTTGCTGCGCGGGCGGCGCGCGCGACGGTCGAAACGTGCGTCTGGACGCCGTTCGTCGCCGGCGCCTTCATCACGGTTTCCCTGCTCGCGCTCGGCCTCATCGCGACAGCCAACATCGACCAGGCAGTACTGCTGTTTCCTCCGGGGTCGGTTCTCTGGTCTCTCGGCCTCGTCGCGGCGGTCGGGCTGACGGTCGCGCTCTACACGCACTCATTCGCGCTGGCGGGCGAGGTAAGCCCGGTCGATCCAGTCCCAGTCGCGGCATGTCTTGCCGCCATACTCGTCGCGGCGCCGCTGCTCGAAACGCATTTCGGCGTCGTGCTGCCGCTGGAGAGCACGCAGCTCATCGTTCTAGGCGCCGTAGGAACGACGCTGCTGATCCGCTGGGGGTTCATCGAGCCGGGCAAGGACAGTCCGCGGGAAGAGGCTCCCGCGGATGAGGATCAGCATGGAGACGAGGATCAGTCCTCGGGGCCGAACAGGTAGCTGGCGCGCAGCATGACTTGCGACATGGTGGCACCGCCGCTGATGAGCGACGATTCTCCGACCGGAATGCCGATGAGGCACAGATCGCATGACGAGGCCGAGCTGAGCTTCAGGTCGATATAGTTGTAGTCGACGCCGACGATGACGCTCGGCCACAGCGCGTATTCGATGCCGCCGCCGATGGTCCAGCCGTCCACGAACTCGGTGTCGTTGAAGCTCGCGAGCACGCCCGCGCTGGTCAAGCCGGATGCCGACAGTTTTGCGTTGCCGCCGACCCAGCCGCCTTTGACGAACACCATCGTCTTATCGAAGGTGTAGCCGAGGCGCGGTTCGACAAAGAGCAGCCACTCGATCTCCGTCTTGAACGTGTCGGTCGGAACGGCGGGGCTCGTGGACTGGCTGAGGTTCATGCCCTGGAAGGCCGCCTCGAGGCTGAATATCCAATTGCCCATCTGGATGTTGCCGCCGCCGAAGACGCCGCCGGCAAAGCTACTGGGCGTGAACTTGGCGCCGCCGGGCGCGTCGAACTCGCCGAAGTTCTCGGTCCAGCCGATGTCGCTCCAGATGCCGCCGAGCTTGCCGCCGATATAGAAGCCGCTCCAGTCGGTCACGTCCTGCGAGTCGGTCATGGGCGTGCCTGGCACCCATCTACCGGGCTCGCCTGGCCGCCACGCGTCAGCTTGGGCCGCGAATGTGCCCACTGCCAGCGCACCGGCCACCATAGCGGCCAGTGCGAAGTGCCCATTCGCCGTCGGCTTGCTCATGCATCACCGCTCTGTCGATCTTTTTTTCCCCACGTTCTTCTAAGGTGAGTCGGTCTTTGCGCATAATCGCCCCGCAGGAAATCCACTCCTTACGCACGAAAGCAGCATGAAAACAGGCGACGTCGACATCCTCATCGTTCCCGGCTGGCTCGACTCCGGACCGGACCATTGGCAATCCCGCTGGGAGCGCAGTCTCGCCACGGCGCAGCGCATCGCGCAGGACGATTGGCACGTGCCGGAGAAGGATGCGTGGGTGGCGAACATCGTCGCCGCTGTGGACAGCGCCGCGCGACCGGTGGTGCTGGTTGCGCACAGCCTTGGCGTGATCGCCGTGGCCAATGCGGCACCTAAGCTGAAGGGAAAGGTCGCCGGCGCGTTTCTCGTCGCGCCGGCTGATGTCGACAACGCACAGAGCTGGCCGCCGAACCAGGGTCACGCGTGGCCGGCCGACGGCTTCGGCTTCGCTCCGGTGCCACTCGCGCCGCTCGGCTTTCCAGCGCTGGTGCTAGCCGCCTCCGACGATCCCTACTGCACGCAGGAAAGAGCGCAGGCATTCGCGAGCGCCTGGGGAGCAGAGTTCGTAGATGCGGGAGCGGCCGGCCATATCGCCGACCACTCCGGTCATGGGCCGTGGCCCGACGGGCTGCTCCGCTTCGGCAAGTTCCTCGCCGGACTCAGCTAGGCCGGCCGCCGCAGCGAGTAGCCCGGCTTAGCGCGAGGCCTCGATATCGCCGACCGCCTTGGCGAGGAGCTCGCTCATCTGGGTGCGGATCTCGGTGTCGGAAACAGTCACGCCGCCGGCGACCAAGTCATTCTTAATTTTGCGAAAAACGTCGTCGTCACCCATCTCTTCCAGGTCGGCCTTGCGCACCGCCCGGACGTACTCCTCGAGGGCCGGACCGGTAATTCCGAGCTTGGCCGCTGCCCACTCGGCCAGAAGCTTGTTGCGCCGGGCCTCCGAGCGGAACTTAAGGTCTTGATCCAACGCGAATTTCGTCTCGAAACCTTTTTCGCGTTCGTTGAACGTGGTCATTCCTATCTCCACCTAGAGCTTGTCGCCGCAGGGCCGCACCCTGTGCCCGGAAACGTTGTATCTCCCGGCTGGAAATCAACGGCCGCGGGAGCCATAACCCTTCCCAATCCGGGGTTCAATCACCAGTTCCAGAACGTTAGCGACACTTGCGACCTTTCCCATCCTTAAGATTGTTTCCAGGGCCGGGTTCGGGTAGTCTGGAAGTGGGTGCCCGATGTTGCCAGCCGACTCCCCAAAGCGGCACCTGCAGACAAGAAAAAATACGTTGGTTCAAAGACTTGGCCGTTGACGGCCGGTCCCGATCAGCGTCTCGGAACACGGCATTTTTCGTCAAAGGACAGAGGCTCAATGAACAGGCGTCGTCGCATCTACGAGGGCAAAGCCAAGGTGCTCTACGAAGGCCCGGAGCCCGGCACGCTCATCCAGCATTTCAAGGATGATGCCACCGCGTTCAACGCCAAGAAGCACGCGCTCATCGAGGGCAAGGGCGTGCTCAACAATCGCATCTCCGAATTCATCTTCATGCGTCTCGGCGAGATCGGCGTGCCGACGCACTTCATGCGCCGCCTGAACATGCGCGAGCAGCTGATCCGCGAAGTCGAGATCGTGCCGCTCGAAGTCGTCGTGCGCAACGTCGCTGCCGGCTCGCTGGCAACGCGCCTCGGGCTCGAGGAAGGCATGCAGCTGCCGCGTTCGATCATCGAGTTCTACTACAAGGACGACGCGCTCGGCGATCCGATGGTCTCGGAAGAGCATATCACCGCGTTCGGCTGGGCGACGCCCCAGGAGATCGACGAGATCATGCAGATGGCGCTGCGGATCAACGACTTCCTCGTCGGCCTGTTCCTCGGCATCGGCATCCGTCTCGTCGACTTCAAGGTCGAGTTTGGCCGCCTGTGGGAGAACGAGCAGATGCGGCTCGTGCTCGCCGACGAGATCAGCCCCGACTGCTGCCGCCTGTGGGACATCGCCACCTCCGACAAGCTCGACAAGGACCGCTTCCGTCGCGACCTCGGCGGCCTGCTCGAGGCCTACCAGGAAGTGGCGCGCCGGCTCGGCGTGTTCAGCGGCAACCGTCCGGCAAAGGGCCTCGGCCCGGTTCTCGTCGCGTCCAACCCGACGGCGAACGGAAAACCAAATTAGGCAGTAGGAATGGGCAGTCGGCAGTAGTAGTGATTTGGCTCTACTGCCCACTGCCTTACTGCCAACTGCCATCGCAAAGCGACCCATGAAAGCCCGCATCCGCATCACGCTCAAGAACGGCGTCCTCGATCCGCAGGGCAAGGCGATCCAGAATGCCTTGTCGGCGCTCGGCATCACCGGCGTCGACGACGTGCGGCAGGGCAAGTACATCGAGGTCCAGCTCGCCGAGACGAGCGAGGCGCAGGCCAAGGAGGCGGTCGAGCGGATGTGCCGCGACCTGCTCGCCAACAGCGTGATCGAGAATTACAGCTACGAGCTTGCGAACTGAGATGGCGCTAGGGCGAGCCGCGGTCTGGCTGGTTGGCGTCATCGCCCCGGCTGCTGCGGTGGCCCAGAGCAATCCGCCGGATATCGACTGCTCCATCGGTTTCGAGGGCTTGCGCGCCGCGATCCATGCGCTGCCGAGTGCGCAGACCGGCGAGGGCGCAGGGTTCGAGGTGGTGATGGTCTCGTGGCCCGACGTGTGGCGCAGCGAGATATCATTCACGACGCGCTGGCATCCGGCCTACCCCGCAGTCACGATGCGGACGTTCCGTAAGCAGGTCACCGGCGTATGGACGGCGCAGAGCAAATCCTGCGGCTTTGGCGACCAGGGCCAGTTCGCCGCGCTTGTCGAGCAGATGAAGGCCGGCGATAAGTCGCTGACAGATGCCTCGCGGGCCGAGGTCGAGCGCGGCAAGACGAGCCAGTCACCACTCGCGCCGCCCAACTGAGAGAGCGGGCATGCGCTGGCTCGGGTTAAGCTTGGCTTTGCTTTTCGCGGCGCTGTCGTTCGGCCCTCAAGAGACGGCGAGTGCCACCGAGCTGCCACCGATTGCGGTGACGCGAACGACCTCCGAGTTGACATGCAGACTGGCTTACGGACCTTCCGTCACTTTCGAATTGACGTACGAGGCCCACGCTCGCGCCCAGCAGCCGGAGACCATGGCGACGTCCGTCGCTGAGCTTCGCAACGTGGTGGAGCGCGGGTATACCAAAACTCACTTCCGCGACTACAGGTCAGCGAGCTGGCGCATCATCAAGACCGAATTCGCGTCCGACACCTTCTTCGGCGAACGAACCCAACGTGCCTGCGCCAAGGGGTGCGCACTCCACGAGTATCAGGGAGTCGACCTTCGTTACCACGCTTTTGTGGCAGCCCCCGCGGCCGGCGCGGACATGAGGACCGACCTGAAACTATCCGATCTGACTGCCCTATATGGGGCAGCGCCACGGGCGATACTTTCCTTTATCGGTTTTGGGGACTACCACGGGTACGTCACAGAGGTTCCCGGCAGCCCAAAACAGATCAAGACCGACTGTGTTCGGCTGAGTGCCGCCCCTAAACCGAACAACTAACGAGCTCTCCATGCTACGCGCATCCGTCGTCGTCTTTCCGGGATCCAACTGCGATCGCGATGTACAGGTCGCGATCGAGAAGATCACAGGCTTTCCGGTGAAGATGGTCTGGCACGGCGACGATGCTGTGCCGGCGTCGGATCTCATCGTGCTGCCGGGCGGCTTCTCCTACGGCGACTACCTGCGCTGTGGCGCCATGGCTGCGCACTCGCCGATCATGCGCGACGTGATCGCCAAGGCGAAGGCGGGGACGCCGGTGCTCGGCATCTGCAATGGCTTCCAGGTGCTGTGCGAGTCCGGACTGCTTCCGGGCGTGCTGATGCGCAACAAGTCGCTGAAGTTCATCTGCCGCGATGTGCACCTCAAGGTCGAAAGCGAAACGACCTTTGTCACCAAGTGCTACCGCAAGGACCAGGTCGTAAAGCTGCCCATCGCGCACGCCGAGGGCAACTACTTCGCCGACGAGGAGACGCTCGACCGGCTCGAGGGCGAAGGCCGGGTGGTGTTCCGCTATTGCGACGAGGCCGGCGAGGTGACACCAGAGGCAAACCCCAACGGCGCCCAGCGCAACATCGCGGGCATCAGCAATGAGACGGGCCGCGTCGTCGGCCTGATGCCGCATCCGGAGCGCCTGTTCGAGCGTCCGCTCGGCGGCTCGGATGGCCGCCGGATGTTCGAAAGCGCGCTGCTGACCGCGCTGGAGCCTATGGTTTGATTGCTACGCGACACTAACGGATGGAAGCTTTGCGTACCGCGATCGGAGCGCGAGCTGATGGCCGGCGCTCGCGCCGCGCGCCGTCCATGCGGAGCAAGGCTTCGCCATGACGCGCCGCCTACGGCGGCC
>CALRVN010000114.1:0-10191 GCA_943371625.1 Hyphomicrobium sp. CS1GBMeth3 | reverse complement strand
GATTCTGCCATCGTGGTGGGTGAGAACGAGCCGTATGACGGCAAGCTCGCGGGCGACTGCATGTGGCAGCACGGAACGCGACGCGGGCTCGCGCACACGATCATCGAGGTGCGGCAGGATCTCATCCGCGCACCGGAGGGGCAGCTGGCGTGGGCGGAGCGGCTGGCGGGGGCGGTCAAGATGGTTTTCGACCGGCCGGATGTTGGCGAGGCGATGCACACGGTGCAGTACTTCGGTTCGCACACCGACACGGAGGGAACGCCGCCCTACACGCACGGGAACGGCGCATGAGCGAGATCGATCCTTCGACGAGGACGGAGCTCGAGGCTGCTGCGTTCAGGCGGCTCGTCGAACATCTGCGCCAGCGCACCGATGTGCAGAACATCGACCTGATGAACCTCGCCGGCTTCTGCCGCAACTGCTTGTCGAATTGGTGTCAGGAGGCGGCTGCGGCGCGCGGTATCGAGCTGGGCAAGGACGACGCGCGGGCGCTCATCTACGGCATGCCATACAAAGAGTGGCAGCAGCGCTATCAGAAGGACGCGTCCGCCGAGGCGCTCGCCAAGTTCGAGTCGCATAAGTAGCGACACGAGCGGATGGAAGCTTTGTGTGCGGTTGATGTCGAGCCAGTTGATAGCCGCGCCAAAGGGCGCGGGGTCCCTTGGGCGCCTGCCGCTACGCGGGCAAGAGGGGTTGAGCACCTCGCATCCCTGCGGACGTTTGTGGGTTCAGCGTCAAGTGTGACCCACACGACGCAGGGGCAATTCAAGATTCCTATGGATGGCTCGTCCGCTCGTCTTGAAGAGGCAAGGCGGGCCGAATAGCGTTTCCTCTCAGCATCACGACGGGAGATGAGGGATGACGACGCTACAGGTCTCGGCGCAAAAGCAGCTGCGTCAGCTCGTCGAGCAGATCGAGCGGCTCGAGGAAGAGAAGAAGGCGCTTGCCGGCGACATCCGCGACAAGTTTCTCGAGGCGAAGGGCCTCGGCTTCGACGTCAAGGTGCTGCGCCAGGTGGTGCGGTTGCGCAAGAAGAGCGCGACAGAGCGCGAGGAAGAAGACGCGGTGCTAGAGGTGTATCTGCACGCGCTGGGCATGCTCGAGCAAACGAACGGCGCAACGCACGATGCCGCCGTCGAGGCGATGATCGCCGCGGAATAAAATCAAAAATACAGCCGCAGCGACTTCAGGCGCGCTGCGGCAGCTGGCTGAGTTCACGGACCGCCGGTTGATTGCGGCTTTCAGTGTCGACGATGAATTTCGCGGTGATCTTCATCGCCTCGTCGAGCACGCGATTGCAGCTTTCGGCGGTGATCCACTCGGTCGATTCCTCGTCGAACACGAGGCGCATGTCGTCGGAGACGCTCCAGGTGCCCACGTGCTGACGCGACGTTGCACCGGCACGGGTGTGGGCGACGAGAATCTCGTCGCCCTTGGAGATGAACAACCAGGCCGGAAGCGGTTCGGCATTCAGGCGCTGGGCCAAAGCCTGCAGCACCGTCCGGCCAACCTCGCGTCTCGTCAGCGCGTCCTCTGCTTCACGACGCTTCGTCTCGCGCTCGGTTGCGAGCGCCTCGGCCAGTGTCATCTTCCCCTCCCGTCAGTTACTTTCGTTGATGCGATTGCGCTCGAGCACTTCCGGGTCGAGGATCGGCATCAGCTCGTTGACGTCTCGCGTCAGCTTGATGCGGCCGTCGAACTCGGCGCCTTCGGCGATGGAAAGCTTCTGATGGGTGATGTCGCCCTCGACCTGGGCGGTCGCCTGCAGCTTGACGGTGACGGCGCGGATCGAGCCCTTCACGCCTCCGCGTACCTCGATCGCCTCGGCGCAGACCATGCCCACAACCGAGCCTTCCTCCGTGATGACGACCTGCTTGCCGTGGACGTTACCGCGAACGTCGCCGTCGACCTGCAGCTTGTTGGCGGAGATGATGGTGATGCGGTCGCCGAGGATGGTGAGATCCGTGCCGATGACGGATGTTCCCGACGTCGCCGAAGCGGATTTCTCGAATGGGGACGGCCCAGCCTGGCGCGCTGTCTGAGGGGCCGGTGCAAGGGGAGCGGGGCCCAGCTTGGGCTGCGGCAGTCCGTTGTTGCCATCAGTGTTGAACACGAGGGAACCTCCTGCGCTCGTCGCGCGAATTTCATGTGAACTGACTAGATGCTTTCCCCGCTGAGGCGATTGGCACACACATCCGAGGCGTTTTTTTGTCGGCACGGAGTCGGAAGGCTGTCCGTGTGCGCCTCATAAACGCCGTGTGGGGGACCGAGCGTGTGATTATCGCCAAAGGACGATGACCATGGACCGGAACGATCTCGTCGTTCAGACGCTCGCCAGCATTCAGCGCACCGCGGCGAAAATCGCGGCGCTGCCTGCATATGCGCGCGAGGACGCCCTGGACGTGGCGCACCACGCGTATGCCAGCGCGATGTACGAAGCGGGGCAGGACAATGTCGCGGCTGGGCGCTGGGTGGAAACGGTGATGACGGCCGTGCGCGCGGTGATCCAGGAGATCGACCGCCAAGCCGCGGCGGGAAACAGCGCATCCGGGCGCGAGCCATAGCCCGGGGTTTCGCGGCGGCGATCAGAATTGCGTGAGTTGTTCGATGAGCAACGATGGAAGGCGTTGATTGCGCGCGAACTTCGGCTCACAATTGCTGCGCAGCCCGAGTAATGCGATGCGTCCGCAGCCCAGCTCAGTTTTTCGTACCGATGCGGCGTCGCGGCTCGACGATATCGAGCTGGTTGCGGCCCTATTCGAGCGCGATGTCACGAACGGGCGTGCCATCCACGCCGAGCGGGGCACACCCCTGCCGCCGATACGGCGGCGGCGTAAGCACAAGCTCCTGAACCATGCTGCCGCGCGATCAGTGTCGGCGACTGCAGCGGCCGCTGCACAGGCTCGGCACGTCGGCGCCAGAGTGCAGAATGCCATCGTGAATCCGAAGCTATTGGCGGCGCTGCGGGCTACGACAGGGTTCGCCGTCGACCTTACGAGGGTGCTGTCGGTTGGAATCGCGGCGACTGCGGTACTGGTGATCGCAATTTCACTAGCTGCGCCGCCGGCTTAGCTATCGCATTACCTTCCGATCCGCAGTCCGGTGCCTCCGGGCAATCCGACGCCCAGACCGCCCCCGCTCGATGGCGAGGTTGTGCGCGCGGACCTGTCGCCGCCGATCGTTCCACCGACCGACGTTTCAAACGAGCCGCTGGTTTCCCCTGAAGAGAGCGCCCTGTCGTCGAGCGTCGCCTTGGCCTTCGCGGCGGCGTCGGGATCGATTTCGGTGCCGGTGTCGATCGGCACATTGAGGTGCAGGCTACCGGCCGCCGAGGCATCGAGATTTGGCGCGGCCACGCGCGGGAGGCGGTAGATGGCAACGGCGCCCTTAGCCCTGGCGGCCGACTGCGCAGCGGGAGTCGCTGCAACGCTCACGCGCTGAGGCTTGGCTTTCAGACGCGCCGCCAGCTTGGGGCCTTCGATCGCGGTGCTCGCGGCGAGCAACTGGCCCACCTTTGCAGCGCCGGCGCGCGACATCGGCGCGTCGCTGTGCGAGATGTCCTGCTCGGGGACGAAGATCCAGGCGCCGGCGCTGACAGTAGCGGCGTGAGACGCAGGCCGACGGCGATCGTCAGGCGGACGAGGTGCCCAGCCGGCGTAACCGTCTCCGTAGCGCCATTCGACCCAGGCGGGGCCCCACTCGTTGTCAGGAACCCAGACCCAGCCGTAGTCGGATGTGAGCGCCCAACTGCCGTAGTGGTACGTTGCCCAGCCGTAGGGTTCGTACGAGTGCCAGTACCAGCCGTAGTCGGACGTCCATACCCAACGGCCGTCAGCGTAGGGGTGCCAATCCGGGCGTCCCGAATTCGGAACCCAGGCGACTCCGCAGACGGGGTGGTCGATCCAGCGGCCGAATGGCGCGAGCTCGCTGTGGAAATAGGCGGCGGCGTCGTTCGAAGCCTCTGCTGTCGTTGCCGGCACGGCGCTGAGGCCGACGCACGCTGCCAACAACAGGGTCGCAAGGGCTCGCTGCAAACGCAAAATCATGTGCTTCTCCCGCGGCATCGGCCGGGAAGTTGCGAGGTCAAAGATGCGGAAAATGAGGCGAGTTACTGATTGCTGCTGTAGACGGCCGCGCAGAGGCGGTCATCGTCGAGTTTTTTGGCCAGGTCCGTCGCACCACCCGGCGCCTTGCCGGCCTGATGGTCGATATGGCGCTGCTCGCACCACTGCCAGCGAGGATCCTGCTTGGAGGTGACGGGGCCCACCTGCGTCTTCTCGATGGAGCCGGTGTCGATGTCCGCCGGCGCCTTATTGCTGCGCGCCACTGCCGGCTCGGACTTGGTGCTGCGGTAGTGCTTGGTCGCGGATCCGGATCGGATTGCGTCGGCGGCGCAGCCGCCGAGGAACGTCGCCGCGACGCCGATTACCAGCAAGCTCAATCGGGTTTTCGGCAACATGCCCCATCCTCCAGGAGACCCTCATCAGCGACTCAACGGCGCAATCGGGCTCCCAATCCGGCTATCTGATTTGCCGGGGAGGTGACAGGTCGGCGGCCCGGATCGCCCTCAAGCCTGCAAAATTGCTGTGCAAATCCCGATTGCCAACAGCCTCGTTGCGTGGATTTCGCAATTGCGAACCTGGATGTCGCGCTCCGCGCAATTCTTCTGGCGCTGATGCACCCAAATCAGCGAAGGTCCGTATCTCGCGTATACGGAATAAAAGTGCGTGTTGACGGGCGCTTATGAGGAGACGCCATGCCACGCAGACGTACGCAGGCTCTGGAGAGCCTCAACGATAGTGCGATCACCTGGTTCTTCGTGGGCCTATTGGTGATTGCCGCAATTGCCGGCCTGCTCGGTCAGGTTGCCATCAGCTGAGTGTAGGAGCTGGATCGATTGCGATCTGCAACCGTGCCCGTGGTTTAGCCCTTGGCGGAAGCTCGTATGCTCTGACCCGATGGGCCGTCGCCGTTCGACTACGGCATGCCAAGTAACCGTCCATTTTTCACGTTTGCGGCAATAGGCTTCGGTCTAGGTCGAAGCAACGCCGCTTGCCGGCTATTGCGCATTCCCGGCGCCGCTTCTTGACGAAATGGATAGCCGTCGAGGCTAGGCTCCGCGCGATGTCTGCCTATCTTTCGATACGCAGCCAGACGCAATCGCCAAATCGCGGAGAGCCAAATGAGCCAGGATCCTTTTGCCGACACTCGCAGCAAGCTCGAAGAACTCGAGCAACGCATCAACGCTGCGAGGGCTTCGCATGGCGCGCCTGGCGACCTCGGCGATGAAGCGCAGAAGGACTGGAGGAAAATGGTCGAGCTGCACAGCGACATTCGCCGCAAGCTAGACGCGCGCGCCGATCATCCTGCTGGTGTCATGGAGGGGTTGCGCTTTGACGTCGATATTCTGCGCACTTCTTTCGAGACCTGGGTCGCGAAGGTCGAGGGGAAGTACAAGTAAATGACGCGAGCCGAGCGCTTTGCGTCAGTGCTGTTGCGGCAAAAAAATACGGCGGTCGAAAGCTCGACCGCCGTATCGGTACCGCAAAAAATCGACAGCGCTAGATGATGTCGATCTCGGCCGGCATGTAGGAAGTGACTTCGAGGCCAACTTCCTGCTCGCGCACCTGCGGCTTGTTCCAGATCTTCATTGGTCGTTTCCTCCTTGAGCGGAGGACGAAAAGCTCTTCCGCCCCCCGCATGCGGTATAGGTTGCCGCACCTATTGCCGCAACCGGATTCTTTCGCTTTTGGTTATGGATATGGGCGTTGGCTCGCGCTGCGGCGCAACAAGGCTGATGCCGGTCAGGCGCTGGTAAATAGAAGAGCGATCCGCATTCAAGGATCGATCGATCGTCGAAATTAAGGAGGTAGGGATCGAGCCGGCCGGCTATTGGGCTTCGGCGTCGTCGCTCTGATTGTACTTCTTGATCGCGCTCAAGATAGACGCGCGGCACGGACCCAGCGGGCCTTCGACCATTGACGCTTCCTCGCCGCGCATCCGCGCGTCGTCGTAGTTCTTTGCGCAGTATTCTGCCTGCTGCTTCTCCAGCTCGGCACGCGACTTCTGCTTTGCTGCGTCCGGGTCGTTGATGCCGGCGATCTGCGCGGGCGCGATCGGTGCCTCCCCCGGTGCGGGCAGGCGATCGAGCGTCGGTGGTACGACGAGAGGGGCGCGCTCGGCGACCTTCGGATCGCCGCTCTTCCCCTTGCCGCTATCGGACAAGCCGACCGCGTCGAAGATGCCGCCGTTGAACTGGATGTCGTCGGTACCGCAGCCGGCCAGGGCCAGGGTTAATCCGGCGGCGAGGATGGGGCTCAGACGACGGAATCTGGCTGACATTCAATCCCCCGTGGTGCGTTTGGCACCCTATGCGCCGCTTCAAGCGCCGTAGCGTTTGACGCTAATCCCCTGCGCTACAACGGCTTTGCGGCGTCTTTGCGACTCGCGACCAGTGAGTCATATAGCAAGCCGATGACCCCTGCCACAATGGCCACATCTGCGATGTTGAAGACATACCAGTAGAAGCCGAAGGCGTGGAAGGAGAAGAAATCGGCAACCCCGCCGAGGACCACCCGGTCGATGGCGTTGCCGATCGCGCCGCCCATGATCAGGCCGAGGGAGATCGCCAGGAGCCGTCCGGTGCCGCCGCGGGCCAGCCAGACCCACAAGGCTACGGATGCCACGACGCCGAAGCTCGCAAGCATGATCTGGCCGCCATAGCTGTCCTGGTCGAGCATCGAATAGCTGATGCCGGTGTTCTTGACGAAGACGAGGTCGAAGAACGGGGTCACCGTCACCCGGCCGCGGTTGGCGATGTCATAGACGTTGAGCATCCACCACTTGTGGGCCTGGTCGAGAACCAGCGTCACAAGGAAAACGGCGAACCCGAGCGCGGAATAGGAGCCCCAAACCCAGGAGCGGACGGCGGGGCTGTCTGTCGTCATGCAACACCTTTGTCAGGGGCCTTGGCTCGGGCATCGAACTCGCGCACCGCTGCGGCGTCACGCGGCGACAGGTCGGGGAACTCTGGGTCAGTACCGACGTCCGGCAGGATGCGCCAGGAGCGGGCGCACCGGATGCCTTCGGCGCGCTTGGGAACGACGCCGACACCGGGAACGTCGGGCAAAGTGAACGCGCCTTCCGGCGGCGACTTCGCGATCAGGCGAGCCTGGCTGGTGATCGCGACCTCGGCGAGATCGATGCCTTCCAGCGCCCGCAGAAGCTCCTTGTCGGCAACGTAGACGTCGGGCGCCGCCTCGAGGCTCGAGCCGATGCGCTTGGCGGCGCGCTCGAGCTCCAGCGCGCCCGTGACGACGCGGCGTACATCACGCACGCGCTCCCACTTGCGCGCCAGCTCGTCGTCGCGCCAGGACCTGTCCAGCTCGGGGAACGTCTCGAGGTGAATGGAGCCCTCGCGGCCAGGGACGCGTGCGAGCCATGCTTCGTCGGCGGTGAACGACAGGATCGGGGCGAGCCAGGCGACGAGCGCCTTGAAGATCTCGTCGATGACGGTCAGGGCCGCGCGGCGCTTCATGCTCGAATGCGGCTCGCAATACAGAGCGTCCTTGCTGATGTCGAAGTAGAACGCCGACAGCTCGGTGTTCATGAACTGCGACAGCACGGCGACGACCTTGCGGTAGTCGTAGCCGAGGTAAGCCGTGCGCACCTCCTCGTCGAGCTCGGTCAGCCGGTGCAGCATCAGCCGCTCCAACTCGTGCTCGCGCATGTCCTTGAACTTCACGCGCTCGTCCTCGTCGAGATGTGCGAGGGCGCCGAGCATCCAGCGCAGCGTGTTGCGCAGCTTGCGGTAGGTCTCGATGAAGGTGTTCAGGATCTCCGGGCCGATGCGCAGGTCATCGGAGTAGTCAGAGGCGGCGACCCACAGGCGCAGGATGTCGGCGCCCGACTTGCTCATGACGTCCTGAGGGGCAGTGACGTTCTTTTCCGACTTCGACATCTTGCGCCCCTTCTCGTCGAGCACGAACCCGTGCGTCAGGACGATGTCGTAGGGGGCGCGGCCGCGCGTACCGCACGATTCCAGCAGCGACGACTGGAACCATCCGCGATGCTGGTCGGAGCCTTCGAGATACATCACGCGGTCCTTGCCGCCATCGCGTACGCGCTTGACGCCGGCGAGGGTCGGGAAGTGCTGCGGGTCTTCGAGTGTGAAGGCGTGCGTCGAACCGGAATCGAACCACACATCGAGGATGTCGCGCACCTGCTCCCACTGCGCGGGATCGTCGACGAGGCCATCGAGGAAGCGCTCCTTGGCGCCTTCATCGAACCACACATCGGCGCCGCTTTCGGTAAAGGCGGCGGTGATGCGCGCGATCAGTTCCTTCGACTTCGAAAACTTCTGCGAGGGGATGACCTCGCCTGTCTCCTTGTTGCGGAACACAGTGATGGGGACGCCCCAGGCGCGCTGGCGCGAAACGACCCAGTCGGGGCGTCCTTCGACCATGCCGCGGATGCGGTTCTCGCCGGTGCCCGGCACCCACTCGGTTTCCTCGATCGCCTTGGTCGCGAGCTGCCGCAGGGTCTGGTTGTTGGCCTTGGGGATACCGCGCATGGGCCGGTCCATGGCGATGAACCACTGCGGCGTGTTGCGGAAGATGACCGGCTTCTTGGAGCGCCAGGAGTGCGGATACTGATGCTTCAGGCGGCCGCGCGCGATGATGTTGCCGGCTTCGGCCAGTGCCTTGATGACAGCGTCGTTGGCGTCGCCCTTGTCGCCCTTCTCGTTGAGCACGCGCTTGCCCTCGAAGCCGGGCGCGTCCTTGGTGAGGACGCCATCAGCGTCGACAGTGAAGGGGATGGTCGTGTCGATGCTTCGCTCTTTGAGTTTAGCGGCGCTCGACATCCAGATGATGTAGTCGTCGGCGCCGTGGCCGGGCGCGGTGTGTACGAAGCCGGTGCCGGTGTCGTCGGTGACGTGGTCGCCGTCGAGTAGCGGGACGTCGAACCAGTACTGAATGCCGGGCGCGCCTTTTCGCAGCGGATGCGCGGTTCTACCGACAGAAAGCGTTTCGCTTGCGACGTCGCCAATCCGGCGAAAGTCATGCTCGCCAAGTTTCGCTGTTTTAAGAACCTCAGCGGCTAGCTTATCCGCCAGCACATACTTCTCACCGACCTTAGCCCAGTTGTTCTCCGGCGCTGCGATCACCTCGTAAAGGCCGTAGTCAATCTTGGGTGAGAACGAGATGGCGCGGTTGCCGGGAATTGTCCACGGCGTTGTCGTCCAAATCACCACCGACGCTTTGTCGCTCGCGAGCTTATTCCACTCCACCACCTCAGGACTCAATATCCCACCGTCGGCGGAGACGTGGAGAGCCGGGAACTTCACCCAGATCATGTCGGACTGGTAGTCCTGGTACTCGACCTCGGCCTCAGCGAGCGCGGTCTTCTCGACGACAGACCACATCACGGGCTTCGAGCCGCGATAGAGCGTGCCGTTCATGGCGAACTTCATGATCTCGCCGGCGATGATCGCCTCGGCGGGATAGTCCATCGTCTTATAGGGATGGTCCCAGTCGCCGATGACGCCGAGGCGCTTGAACTCCTCGCGCTGCACGTCGATCCAGTGGGCGGCGAACTCGCGGCACTCCTTGCGGAACTCGTTGATCGGCACCGCGTCCTTGTTGCGGCCCTTGGCGCGATACTGCTCCTCGATCTTCCACTCGATGGGGAGGCCGTGGCAGTCCCAGCCCGGCACGTAGTTGCTGTCGTGTCCCAGCATGCCCTGCGATTTGACGACGAGGTCCTTCAGGATCTTGTTGAGCGCGTGGCCGATGTGGATGTTGCCGTTGGCGTAGGGCGGGCCGTCGTGCAGCAGAAACTTGGGCCGGTTGTGACCCTTCTCGCGCAGGCGGTCGTAGAGGCCGATCTCGGCCCAGCGTGCAAGCAGGCGCGGCTCCAGGTCGGGAAGACCGGCGCGCATGGGGAAGGCGGTCTCGGGCAGGAACAGCGTCTTGCTCCAGTCACGGCCTTCCGTGCCTGCCGGTGCATCGTCGCCCGAGGCAGCGCCCGCCTGCTTCTTGTTGCCCTTGGCCGCGCCGCCGCCGCCGTTGTCTTTGGCCATCGTCCTGATCTTTCCGGGTTTCCGGTTTCTGGCGGGGTTCTAGCAACATGCCGCCTGCATATCTAGGCGCCAGGAAGTACGCCCAAAGCGTTGTTCCGAGGATGGCGGCT
>CALRVN010000113.1:0-10192 GCA_943371625.1 Hyphomicrobium sp. CS1GBMeth3 | reverse complement strand
GGCGCAAGTTTGCATTAGCCAACTATGAATGCGGCTGAGATGTCGGCACCGGCGCGCAACTTTGCCGCGCTACATTGCCCGGTCGGAGGGCGTAGCATGAGCTTGCTAGCGACGAAAATCGGTTTGTTTCTGGCATTCGCTTGCCTGGTCGCCGGCACGCCGCTGGCGTTCAAGGAGCTCATAGACTACCGGCAGATCGTCACCGACGAAGGCAAGGCGGCTGCAATCAGGATCGAGCCCGAACGCAAACGTAAGTCACGCAAGAGATCGCCGTTCTCCGATCGGTATCGGTATATAGCCAACTACGAGTTCGCCGACGAGTACGGTGTGACCTGGCAGGGCCACCAGGACATCGACCGCGACCTCTATGCCGTGCTGACCGATAGCGTCCCCGACACGAAAGTTCGCATCAGCTATGCGCGCCACGATCCAAGTAAGAACGCCATCGACCTCAACGCGATGCGCAAGAGCTCGGCGATCCCCGTCATCGTCGTCGTAGTTCTGTGGGCCTTCGCTGTCGCGCTATATTTCGCTTCTCACCGAGCACGCCGCGAGGACGCTCGCTGGGTCCGCCGCGCACTGGATGTCGATCACAGCATCAGTGCTCCGCCGCCCGTACAACTGGCGCCGCCGAAATTTGGACGGTGGCGGCGCAGTCCCGGTCGCCAGATTTAAGCGGCGGCCCGAGCAGCGACCGCGCTCGCAACCCACGCCTTGATCTTCTCCTCTGGCGGCGGGCTGTCCTGGCGCAGAATGCGTTGGCCTTCCGAGGTTCCGGAAAAGCGCAGCACCGCGGCGCACAGCGTCCCAGGATCGGCTTCCGCCACCGACCCAGCATCCTTGTAGCCGGCGCCGGTGAGGAGCTGCGCGTGCGTGCCGCGCAACCCCGGAACGTCCATCACCAGCTTCGCCTGATCCTGCCACGTTCGCAGCGTATCGGCGTTGATGCCGAGAGGGCCGAGCGTGCCCGTCGTCGCCGAAGCGTCCGTCGCGATCAGGTCGGCCACGGTGAATATCCCGGCCTCGGCCAGCCTCTGCGCCGAACGCGCGCCGATCGACGGAGCCGCCTCGACGTCGTCCGAAGCCTTGAGGAACGGCCGCACCGTTGCCGTGCTCGCGACTGGAGCGGCCTTGACCGGCAATGGTTTCGGAGCTGGCGCAGGAGCTGGAGTTGGTGCCGCTGCCGCAGCCTGACGCACGACCTTCGGCGATGGAGCCGGAACCTCCGCCTCGCGCGCGACCTTCACCGGCGCAGCCTCCCGCACCGCCGGCCGCTCTGCCACCACAACAGCCGGCTTCGGAACTTCGCGCTTGAGCCGCTTCGTCCGCGCAGCAGCTTGCTGTTTCTGCTGCGGCTCGAGAACCTCCGTGGCGTGCAGGTCGCGAACCGTTCGATCGTCCTCCGACAGGGTCGCTTCGACGCGGCCCGTCGTCTGCAGCTCGTGATACATCGCGACGACCTGGGCGCGGTCTGCCGCGTTGGCGAGCTTCTTCTCGACGAACTTCATCGGGATTTGCAGGGTCGCTAGGAACGCCTCGGCGGTGAGCGAGACCGCGGGCGGCTCGACGCCGCTCTCCTTGAACGCGCGCTGCAGCACGCGCCCGAAGCTCGACGAAGCCTGCATGATCAACTCGGCAACGAGCGCGCGCGACGTCTCGTCGAGACCCGCCGGCGGGTCGGCAACGCCGCGATGAATGTCGTAATGCGCGATCAGCTTTTCGTACTGCCGGTTGGATGTCTCGGCGCCGAGACAGACCATCTCCTTCAGCCAGTTCGCGCCGGCAGGGATCGCGATGGTGCTGGTTGCAAAGCGCTCCCGTCCGAGCGTTGCAAGCGCATCATAAGAACGGTTGATGCTCCACTCGCAAGCACGGTGGATCGCATTCTCGGCTTCCGTCTGAGCGGTGTGGAAAGGATGGAATGGATCGGTGAAGTAGTGGCTCAGAACGCCGGCCGCATAGGTGGCTTCGTCCCACGCGCCGCCGCGCAGCTTCAGCAGTAGCGTCGTGTACCATTCCTCTGCCTTCTCCGGCGCGCCGCCCCAATAGTCGTCGCGCACGTGCAGCACGTGGTTCTTGAAGTCCTTGAACGTGTTGTCGGGCGCCTTAGAGCCCTCGAGATACTTGGCAACGTGCTTTAGAAAAACGTTCTGCCAGCGCTCTGCCTCGGCGCCCTCGACATAGCTCAGCGCATCGAGCGCCAGCTTGTGATGCGTGCCGTTGGCGTGGGCCGCGTAGACGATGCGATAAAGAAGATTCATAGCCGGCGCTCCTAACGAGGCGGTTTGCCGCGACGCTAGGCGAGTCGGCTTTGCGGGCAAACGGAAGCGGCGCCGATGCTGCAACTTAGCCGTGGATGAGCAGCGCGTTACGCCAGATAGCCGACATAGCAGAGCCACAGGCCGACAAGGCCCTCGACCGCACCGGCGACGGTCAGATAGGTCCTGTTGCCGAGCATGCGCTCGCCGATGCCGACGGCGGCCTGGGGAAACAGCATGCGCGTAATTCCGCCGATGATGGCGAGCCACCCAAGAACGGTGATGATCACCGGCCAGCCGCCCTGCCAGACGTTGTGCGTGTTGACGATGGCAAGGCCACCCAGCAGCGTCAGGAACCCGCTCATGAAAATCATCGGCCGGCTGACGAAGAACTCCTTGGCCATCGCCCGCCAGGAATCCTGGAATGCGATCAATCCGACGCCCAGCACCACCAGTATCGGCCCGAGCAGCCGGGCGAGAAATATCGATGTGTCCAATCCGTCCTCCTGCAATTATCTCATCCGTGAAACAACCGCAGTGTCGTCCCGGAGCCGCTTAACTGCAACTATCGGCAGGTGATCTCGACAACTAGGCCGGGGATGAGGGCGAAGGAGCGTAGGTCGAAGGATGCAAGGTCGCCCACGAAAGAACGCGGGGACGCTCGTCGCGATCGCGGTGCTCGCAACGTTGCTGGCCGGTTGGTACGGCCGCACGTATTGGCTGATCGCCGCCGACGGAACGTCGACGGCCGCACTGTCCGTGAAGCCAGAAGCCGAGCTAAAGCTCGGTAAGACCGTCATCGGCGATCCGTTCCGCTACTTCGCCAGCTATCGCTTCATCGACGAGAGCGGCAACGAGCACGACTCGCGCCAAGCCATCGGGCGCGACCTGTACGCGGCGCTGTCACGGGGCGACATTCCGCTGCGGGTCCATTACAGCCGCGCGCAGCCTGACGTGAACGTCATCGACGTCGACGCCGTTCGCTGGGCTTCGCTCATCCTCGCAGCGCTCGCGGCACTGACATGGGCCGTAGCGCTGAGGCGTCTATTCCGCGGCTAAGTAAGAGAGTCTCTTGGCCGCCGTAGGGCGGCAAGGCGCGTCATGGCCGAGCATTGCCCACGGCTGTCCGGTTCCACGCGCGTTTGCAAGGTTTCCTGGCACAGCGTTCGCCGCCCCAATACGTCACCCCCACGGTCATGGCGGAGCCATGCTGCGCATGGACGGTGGGGGCCTAGACACGTTTCAACCAACGCGACGTTCGTCGTGAGGCTAGGTATCTGGGTTCTCGTCTTCACGGGAATGACGGTGTGGTGCGGATGGCGATTGCCGATCCACCGAAGATGCTTCCTAAGCTCCTGCCGGTCTGAAAAAACTACTTACCCTCGCGCCACCAGGCGAGCGAGATCAGCAGCAGCAGCGCCGCCAGCGCACCGAACCCGGTGAACATCGGCGTCAGCTTTACGCCGCGCGTGACGAACGCCTGCCGGTCCTTGAGCCCGAGCCAGCCCGATCCCGCGAGCACCTTGGCACCCGACAGCACGGACACGCGCGGCACCGCGACCGACGAAGGATTGGCACGCGTCGCCTCCGCCGAAGCGCTCATCCAGAACGCGCCGCCGCCCGTCGCATCGATGATCGGCTGCAACTTGGCATCCGTTGCCGTCACTTCGCTCATCTCGATCGGATCGTCGATGCCGGCATGCGCGACGGCCGTCAGCTCGCCCTCGGGTGCCTGCGTCTGCGCCTTATAGAGGCCCGGAATTTTTACATCGACGCTGCCGCGCCAGATGCCGCTGCCGGCCGGTGTCAGCGTCACCTGCGAGGATTCCCCGCCCGGCCCCGAGATCGTCACCGGCTCGACCTTGGTTTCCATCGAGCGCCGCTCGAGCGTCAGGTGCAGGCCGCGCGCCGAAGCGACGAGCCGCTCCTCCTCGAGATCCGGCTCCTTCATCAGCCAATGCGACAGCCGCCGCAGCAGGTCGCTGTGTGGCCCGCCGCCTTCATATCCGCGCGCCCACAGCCACGCCTGATCCGACGTCAGCAGCGCGACGCGCCCTTTTCCTTTGTGGTCGAGCACCAGCAGCGGCTCGTTCTGCGCGCCGTCCATCAGCGTGCGCCCGTGCTCGGGCTGCACTTCGACCTGCCGGAACCAGCGGCCCCAGGTCGGTTGCGAGGTCGCGCTGCCCGAGCCCTGGAGACCCTGCGTCACCGGATGCTTGCGACCGTCGTCGGTGAGCTTCGCCTTGAACGGCTCGGACAATACGCGCCCGGTCGGCACGGCCGGTAGCACCGGCGACAGCGGCGTGCGGAACAGCGACAAGTTGCCGGCATAGTCGTCACCGGCCGCCACGAGCAGCGCGCCGCCGTGCTCTTCCACGTAGCGCGCGATGTTGTCGTAGTACGGCAACTGCAGCAGCCCACGATGTTGATAGCGGTCGAAGATGATCAGATCGAAATCGTTGATCTTCTCCGAGAACAATTCGCGCGTCGGGAACGCGATCAGCGACAGCTGATTGATCGGCGTGCCGTCGTGCTTCTCCGGTGGCCGCAGAATGGTGAAGTGAACGAGGTCGACGGCGGCGTCCGACTTGAGCAGGTTTCGCCACGTGCGCTCGCCGGCATGCGGTTCTCCCGACACCAGCAGCACGCGCAGGTTTTCGCGCACGCCTTCCGCCGCGATGACCGCCCGGTTGTTGGCCGGCGTCAGCTCGCCCGGCGCCGTGTCGAGTTCCACCTCGAGGATGTTCTGTCCCGAATGCGGGAACGGCATCTCGATCTTGACCGGCTGGTTGACGCTCGCGGCGATCCGTTCGTCGGGCTGCCCTTCGCGGCGGATTTTCAGCTCCAGCGGCTCGAGGCTCGCACCCTTCTTGCCGGACTCGCGCACCGCGACCTCGATCTGGCGCGATTGCCCGACGATGCCGTAGCGCGGCGCCGACAGGACTTCGATGCGGCGGTCGAACTCGTCCGGCGCGCCCGTGATCAGCGCGTGCACCGGCGCGTCGAACCCGAGCGCGGCGGCCGACTTCGGCACGTCGTGCACCTCGCCGTCGGTGATCATGATCACGCCCGCGAGCCGGTCGGGCGGCGTGTCGGCGAGCGCCTTGTTGAGGTCGGAGAACAGATGCGTCCCCGGCGACGTCGCATCGCCCGGACGCGACGCCGACACCCACTTAACCTGCAGGTTGGGGATCTTCCCGAGCTTGGCTTCGAGGTTCTCCTTCACCGCCGCGGTCTGCGCCTTGCGGTCGCCCAGCGTCTGGCTGGCGCTTTCATCGACGATGACGATCGCGACGTTGGCGAGGCTCTCGCGCTGCTCTTCACGCAACGTCGGATTGGCGAGTGCCAGCAGCACCGCCGCGATGGCGGCAGCACGCAGCAGCGCTCCGCGCGAACGCCGATAGAGTAGATATCCGGTGAGCAGCACCGCAAGCGCGCCCGCGAGCCAGAAGAACGGCCCGGGCAGCATCGGTGCGAAATCGATCGACCAGTTCATGCCCTCAACCTCATTGCCCGAGCCTCTCGAGCAGTGCCGGCACGTGCACCTGGTCGGCTTTGTAATTTCCGGTCAGCGCGTGCATCACGATGTTGATGCCGGTGCGGAACGCCATCTCGCGTTGGTCTTCGCCGCCCCCGACGGTCGGGTAGAGCGGCCGCCCGCCTTCGTCCAGCGCCCACGCGGCAGCAAGGTCGTTCGGCGTCACGATGATCGAGGTGACGCCGTCCGAGACGCGCGCCCGCCGCGACTGGTCGGAGCCGGCGGTGTTGTCCAGCGCTTCGACCCACAGTTGCCCGCCGTCCCAGCGGCCGGGGAAGTTGCGCAACAGGTAGAATGCCTTCGTCAGTACGTGCGTCTCGGGCACCGGCTCGAGGCGCGGCACGTCGAGCTTGCCGATGATCCGCTGCAACGCGCTCTCGCCGAGCCCTGGCGCGCCGCCGCCCGAAGTCCCGCGTCCGAAGTCCTGCGTATCGAATACGATGAGGCCGCCTTGTTTCATGTAGGCGTCGATCTTCGCCAGCGTCTCTTCCGGCAATGGCTTGGCGTCTGGCAGCACCGGCCAGTACAGCACCGGGTAGAACGAGATCTCGTCGGTCAGGATGTTGACGCCCATCGGACGCCCCGGCTCGACCGCCGTTCGCACCGCGAGCAACCGCCCGAGCCCGTCGAGCCCCATGCGGCTGATGTCGTCGACGTTCTGGTCGCCCGTCAGCACATAGCCGAGCGTCACCTTGCTCGTCGCCTCCATGGCGCGCTCGTCCAGGGCCTGCGTGCTGCGTGCTCCCTGGCTCGCCGCTGGCGCCTCCACCGGCTGCGCCTCGGCGCGTGGAGCCGTCATGAACACCGCCCCGCCGGCGATCAGCAGCGCCAGCGCCGCGTGTGCCGGACGACGCGAGCCGCGCCCGAACAGGAAGCCGCCCTGCAGGAAGATCACCGCGATGATGTCCGCGAACAGAAGCGCCAGCGCCGCGAGCAGGAGCCATGACTTCATCGGCCGTGCGCTTTCATTGCCATAGTTGAGCCGCTCGGTGCCCGTCGGCAACGGCGGAAGGGGCTTCAGCGTGCTCTTCGGCCCGAGCACGTTGATGGCGTGCGGCGACCCGCCGGCACCGTAATAGCCCGGCGGATGATCGAGGCTTGGCACGAGATCATGCACCTGCGATGCCGAGATCGGCTGCGCCGTCGGCGGCGGCGGCGTCAGCACGCCATAGCCGTCGAGCGTCTGCAACGGCGGCAATACGGACGGCGTATCGGGCGCGCCCGCTTCGTTCGTGCCGCCCGCCGTGCTGGCATCACCCACACCGACGCCGAGCGCCGAGATGCGCCGCAGCATTTCGACGAACAGGCCCGACAGCGGCAGGTTCGACCAATCAGAGTTTGCCGTAACGTGGAAAAGAATGATCTGCCCTTCGCCGAGCTTGCGCTCCGTGACCAGCGGCGTGCCGTCCTGCAGCCGCGCCCACACGTGCACATCGGGGCCTAGCATGGCGGGATCAGCCAGCACCTGCCGGCTCACCGTGATCTCCGGCGGCACCGGAATGCCGGCAAACAAGCTCTGGTCTTCGATGCCCGCGAGCTTCTGCGGCGTCGACCACGACAGCGCGCCACCGAGCGTTCGCCCGCCGACGCGCAGCGGAACGGGAAGGAGGTCGTCGCCGCCGTTCTCCAGCCGCGGCCCGGCAAAGCGCACGAGAACGCCGCCCTTCTTCACCCAATCCTCGACGTGCTTGGCCGCTTCGCCCGACAAGGTGCCGATGTCGGCGAGCATGAGCACGTTGGCATTCTGCGACAGCGCTTCCTGGATACCGGCCGCGAGGTTCGAGCCCTTCGGCTTGATCAGCTCGGCATACGGCGTCAGCGCCTTTTCGATGTAGTACAGCGGCGCCAGCAGCGGCTGCGCCTGCTCGCGGTTCTCGCCCGAAATCAGCGCCACGCGATGCCATTGCGACCGCGCGTCGATAAGACTGACAGCGCCGGCCGAGCGCTCGCCCGCGATCTCCACCCTTCCGACCTGGTTGCGCAACTCGAGCGGCAGTTCGAACGGCACGGTAACATTCGTCTCACCGCCGCCGAGCTTGAACGGCGATTCCGCAAGGCTCTGGCCGCGCGTCGAAATGGCGTGGATGAACCCGTTGCGCGCGGCGCCGTCGGAGCGCAGGACGCGCGCTTCCAGCTTGCCGCTCTCGCCGATGCCGGCAGAAATGCCGAGCGGCTCAGACGCGCCGGCGTCCGAGATGACGGCGAAAGTCCCGCCGTCGGTCAGGCCGCGCAACTTGTCGACCACATCGGCCGCCTTGCCGTCGTGGTCGATGTCGTCGCTCAGCCATACGACACTGATGCCGCCGGTACTGCCGGCGAGTGTGGTTGAAAGCGCGCTCGCCGCACCGGCGCGATCCGGAGCAAATGGCTGCGGGACGAGCGCGGCAGCCGTCGAACGCGCATCTGATGGCGCTTCGATGCGCGCGCTGGCGCCCTTCGCAGTGGTCGCCGTAGGCACAATCACCACCGGCCTGTTCTGGCTCTCGGCTTCCGCGATCACCTGATCGATCATGCGCTGCCGCTCGGTCCAGTGCGCGGCGGATGCCCAGCCGTTGTCGACGACGATGGCGACAGGGCCCTTACCCTTCAGCGCCGCCTCGCGCGATGGATTGAGCACCGGTTCGGCCAGCGCCAGGATCAGCAGCGCTGCAGCGAGGAGGCGTATCAGCGTCAGCCACCAGGGCGAAGCTGCCGGTGTCTTGTCGGCATTTTCCAGCCCGACGAGGATGCGCGTCGGCGGGAACGTGATCTGCTGCGGGCTCGGCGGCACGGTGCGCAGCAGCCAATAGATGATCGGCAGCGTCGCGAGCGCCGCCAGCAGCCAGGGATTGAGGAACGCAAGCGCGCCGAAGCTCATCGTGCTGCCTCGGTCTTGAGGGCCGCGGTTTCTTCCTGCGCCTGCCAGCGTTTGTCAGCCGCGCCGCCCTGCATGCGCATGATGATCGACAGCAGCGGCTCGGCCGGCGAGCGATCCGTGTGGTGGATAAGAAACGACCATCCGAACCGGCGCGTCAGCTCGATCAGCTGGGCGCGGTGCGCTTCGAGACGCTTCTGGTATTCGCCACGCAGGCTCTGCACGCGATCGGCGACCCAACGCTGGCCGCCACTCGGGCTGAGAAATTCGGTGCGGCCCTCGTAGGGAAGTGTTTCCTCAGCCGGGTCCACCACGGCGATGAGATGACCGACGGCGCCATCGGCTGCCAGCATCTCGATATGCTCTTTTGTCTTCTCGATCGGGTCGAGAAAATCGCCGACCAGGATCGCTCCCGAGAAGCGTGCAAGATGTGCCTTGGGCGGCTGCGTCGACTGCAGTGTGGCCTCGTTCGCGAGGATCGCTTCGGCCATGCGCGTCGTCGCCTTGCGGCTGGCGGTCGGAGCCGTCAGCCCCAGCATTGCCACGCGCTCACCGCCGCGCACGAGCAGCTCTGACGCCGCGAGCGTGATCAGCAACGCGCGGTCGCGCTTCGTTGTCGGCGCGAGATGGCTGCGGAAGTTCATCGACGGAGATAGGTCGGTCCACAGCCACACCGTATGTGCCGCTTCCCATTCGCGCTCGCGCACATAGAGATGATCCGAGCTCGCCGAACGGCGCCAGTCGATCAGGCGCAGGTTGTCGCTCGATTGATATTGCCGGAATTGCCAGAACGTCTCGCCAGGCCCGGCGCGACGTCGGCCGTGCAGACCGTGCGCCACCGTCTGCGCGATGCGCTGTGCATCGACGAGAATGTCCGGCAGGCGATCGGCGAGGCCGTGCGCCTCGCGCTCGACCGCCATGACCCCGGAGCCGGCAGCTTGCCCCCGATTGGAGGTGGCGGCGCTCGCCATTACTCCACCGTCGCGACGAGCCGCGCGATGATGGCGCTGAGATCTTGTCCCTCGGCGCGGGCAGCGAACGTCAGCGCCATGCGGTGCTTGAGGATTGGCTCGGCGAGAGCCAGCACATCGTCCACCGAAGGTGCAAGGCGTCCGTCGATGAGAGCCTTGGCGCGCACGGCAAGCATCAGCGACTGGCTGGCGCGCGGACCTGGGCCCCAGGCCACGTACTTGTCCGTCTCTTCGTTTGCGCCCGTGCCCGGACGCGCCGAGCGAACGAGCTTCAGGATGGCGTCGACAACCTTGTCCGGCACCGGGATCTGGCGAACGAGCCGCTGAATGCTCTGCAACTCGGGTCCGGTGAGAACGCTGTCGAGGTGCCGCTCGTCGGTGCCCGTGGTCGCGAACAGCATGCGCCGCTCGGCGAGCACGTCCGGATACGTCACGTCGATCTGCAGCAGGAACCGGTCGAGCTGCGCTTCGGGAAGCGGATAGGTGCCTTCGTGCTCCAGCGGGTTCTGCGTCGCGAGCACGTGGAACGGCGCCGGGATGTCGTAGCGCGCGCCGGCGACCGTCACGTGGT
>CALRVN010000112.1:0-10202 GCA_943371625.1 Hyphomicrobium sp. CS1GBMeth3 | reverse complement strand
GCGGCGCTCATTCCGTTCCTCGAGAACGACGACGCCAACCGCGCCCTCATGGGTTCGAACATGCAGCGTCAGGCCGTGCCGCTGATCAGGGCCGAGGCGCCGCTCGTCGGCACCGGCATGGAAGAGGTTGTGGCGCGCGATTCTGGCGCCGCGATCGCTGCCCGCCGCACCGGCATCGTGGACCAGGTAGACGCCACGCGTATCGTCATCCGCGCGACGGCCGAGACCGATCCGTCGAAGCCGGGCGTCGACATCTACCGTCTGCGCAAGTTCCAGCGCTCGAACCAGAACACCTGCATCAACCAGCGTCCGCTGGTGCACGTGGGTGATGCGGTCGACGCGGGCGAGATCATCGCGGATGGTCCGTCGACCGATCTGGGCGATCTGGCGCTGGGCAAGAACGTGCTCGTCGCGTTCATGCCGTGGATGGGCTACAACTTCGAGGACTCCATCCTCCTGTCCGAGCGTGTCGTTTCCGACGACATCTTCACCTCGATCCACATCGAGGAATTCGAGGTGATGGCCCGCGATACGAAGCTGGGACCCGAGGAGATTACGCGCGACATTCCGAACGTGTCGGAAGAGGCGCTGAAGAACCTCGACGAAGCCGGCATCGTCTACATCGGCGCCGAAGTGAACCCGGGCGACATTCTCGTCGGCAAGATCACGCCGAAGGGCGAGAGCCCGATGACACCGGAAGAGAAGCTGCTTCGCGCCATCTTCGGCGAGAAGGCGTCCGACGTGCGCGATACCTCGCTGCGTCTGCCGCCGGGCGTTTCGGGCACGGTCGTCGAAGTGCGCGTGTTCAATCGTCACGGCGTCGAGAAAGACGAGCGCGCGATGGCGATCGAGCGTGAAGAGATCGAGCGTCTCGCGAAGGACCGCGACGACGAGATGCAGATCCTCGACCGCAACGTCTATGCGCGTCTCAAGGAAGCGCTGATCGGTAAGGAAGTCTCGAAGGGTCCGAAGTCCGCCCGCAAAGGCACGCACATCGCCGAGGACATCCTCGAGGAAGTGCCGCGCAGCCAGTGGTGGGAGTTCGGTCTCAAGGACGAGAAGGCTCAAGCCGAGATCGAGGCGATCAACAAGCAGTACGAGGAAGCCAAGAAGAGCCTGGAACGTCGCTTCGTCGACAAGGTCGACAAGCTGCAGCGCGGTGACGAGCTGCCTCCCGGTGTCATGAAGATGGTCAAGGTCTTCGTCGCCGTGAAGCGCAAGATCCAGCCGGGCGACAAGATGGCCGGCCGTCACGGCAACAAGGGCGTCGTGTCGATGATCGTACCGTGCGAGGACATGCCGTTCCTCGAGGACGGCACGCACGTCGATGTGGTGCTCAATCCGCTGGGCGTGCCTTCGCGCATGAACGTCGGGCAGATCCTCGAGACGCATCTTGGCTGGGCCTGCCGAGGCCTGGGCCGTGCGATCGACGATGCTCTGCAGCAGTGGCATGCGACCGGTGAAGCCAAGGAGCTGCGCGCGAAGATGGCGCAGGTCTACGTCAACAACGAGCTCAGCCCGAACCTGAAGGACGAACAGATCGCCGAGGCTGCCGAGAAGCTGACGAAGGGCGTTGCGATTGCGACGCCTGTGTTCGACGGCGCCAAGGAAGCCGACATCGTCGACATGCTGAAGCTTGCCGGCTTCGACTCGTCGGGTCAGGTGACGCTGCACGACGGACGTACCGGCGAGCCGTTCGATCGCAAGGTCACGGTGGGCTACAAGTACATCCTGAAGCTGCACCACCTTGTCGACGACAAGATCCACGCACGCTCCATCGGTCCCTACTCGCTCGTCACCCAGCAGCCGCTGGGCGGCAAGGCGCAGTTCGGCGGCCAGCGCTTCGGCGAAATGGAGGTCTGGGCACTTGAAGCGTACGGCGCTGCCTACACGCTGCAGGAGATGCTCACCGTCAAGTCGGACGACGTTGCCGGCCGCACGAAGGTCTACGAGGCCATCGTGCGCGGCGACGACACCTTCGAGGCGGGCGTGCCGGAGAGCTTCAACGTGCTCGTCAAGGAAATGCGGGCACTGGGTCTCAACGTCGAGCTCGAAAACTCCGAGCTCAGCAAGATCGCGCCACCCGAGGAGGAGCCGGTCAAGCATCCGCAGCTGCCACCGGCCGCCGAGTGACGCTTTAAACTTCAAGTCCGGGGCTCTTCGGGGCCCCGGACGACGCGCTTCTAAGGAGTGCGAAACAAATCAGGGCTCAAGGACGCCGGAGCCCACTTTCTGCGAGTGCCGCCGCCAGCAGGTACTCGCGCGCTGACACGGGGCGAAGGCCGCCACGCCCCGAAGGAGAGATCGATGAACGAGATTACCAACCTGTTCAAGACGCAAGCGCCGCTTCCGACCTTCGATCAGATCAAGATCTCCATCGCTAGCCCCGACGACATCCTGTCGTGGTCGTTTGGCGAGATCAAGAAGCCGGAGACGATCAACTACCGTACGTTCAAGCCTGAGCGTGACGGTCTGTTCTGCGCGCGCATTTTCGGGCCGATCAAGGACTACGAGTGCTTGTGCGGCAAGTACAAGCGCATGAAGTACAAGGGCCTGATCTGCGAAAAGTGCGGCGTCGAGGTGACGCTCGCCAAGGTTCGCCGCGAGCGCATGGGCCACATCGAGCTCGCAGCGCCGGTTGCGCACATCTGGTTCCTGAAGTCGCTGCCCTCGCGCATCGGCTTGCTGCTCGACATGCCGCTCAAGGACCTCGAGCGCGTTCTCTATTTCGAGAACTACATCGTCATCGAGCCGGGCATCACCGCCTTCAAGGAGCGTCAGCTCCTGTCGGAGGAAGACTATAACCGCGCGCTCGACGAGCACGGACCGGACAGCTTTACCGCCGGTATCGGCGCCGAAGCGATCCGCGACATGCTTTCGGCGATGGACCTGCCGAAGATCCGCGACGACCTGCGCCAGGAGATCGCCGAGGCGACGACCGAGCTGAAGCCTAAGAAGCTCGGCAAGCGCCTTAAGGTCATCGAGGCGTTCATCGAGTCGGGCAATCGTCCGCAGTGGATGATCCTGACGGTGGTTCCGGTGATCCCGCCGGAGCTGCGCCCGCTCGTCCCGCTGGACGGCGGCCGCTTCGCCACGTCCGATCTCAACGATCTCTATCGCCGCGTCATCAACCGCAACAATCGTCTAAAGCGGCTGATGGAGCTGCGCGCTCCGGACATCATCATCCGCAACGAAAAGCGCATGCTGCAGGAGGCCGTCGACGCTCTGTTCGACAACGGCCGCCGTGGCCGCGTCATCACGGGCGCCAACAAGCGTCCGCTGAAGTCGCTCGCCGACATGCTGAAGGGCAAGCAGGGCCGGTTCCGTCAGAACCTGCTCGGCAAGCGCGTCGACTACTCGGGCCGCTCGGTCATCGTCGTCGGTCCGGAGCTCAAGCTGCATCAGTGCGGTTTGCCGAAGAAGATGGCGCTCGAGCTGTTCAAGCCGTTCATCTACGCAAAGCTGCAGGCCCAGGGCCAGGCGGCGACGGTGAAGCAGGCGAAGAAGCTGGTCGAGAAGGAGAAGAGCGAGGTCTGGGATATCCTCGATGAGGTGATCCGCGAGCACCCCGTGCTGCTCAACCGCGCTCCGACGCTGCATCGTCTGGGCATCCAGGCGTTCGAACCTACCCTCATCGAGGGCAAGGCTATCCAGCTGCATCCGCTCGTCTGCGCGGCGTTCAACGCCGACTTCGACGGCGACCAGATGGCCGTGCACGTTCCGCTGTCGCTCGAAGCGCAGTTGGAAGCGCGCGTCCTGATGATGTCGACGAACAACATTCTGCATCCGGCAAACGGCTCGCCGATCATCGTGCCGTCGCAGGACATCGTTCTCGGCCTCTATTACCTATCGATCCAGCGCGACAAGGAGCCGGGCGAGGGCATGTTGCTCGGCTCGGTGTCCGAAGCTCGCCATGCGCTCGAAGCCGGCGTGCTGTCGCTGCACGCCAAGGTGAAGGGCCGCTTCACGACGCTCGATGAAGCCGGCAATCCCGTGATCGAGGTGATGGAGACATCGCCCGGCCGCATGATTCTGGCCGAGCTGCTGCCGAAGAAGCCGGGCGTGAAGCCGACGCTGGTCAACCAGTTGCTGACCAAGAAGGCGATCTCGGGCCTCATCGACGCCGTCTACCGTAACTGCGGTCAGAAGGAGACGGTGATCTTCTGCGACCAGATCATGGCGCTGGGCTTCAAGCACGCGTTCAAGGCCGGCATCTCGTTCGGCAAGGACGACATGGTCATTCCCGAGACGAAGGCGAAGATCGTCGCCGAGACGACGGAATTGGCACGCGAGTTCGAGCAGCAGTACAACGACGGTCTCATCACGCAGCTTGAGAAGTACAACAAGGTGGTCGACGCCTGGTCGAAGTGTACCGATCAGATCGCCAAGGAGATGATGGAGCGCATCTCGGCAGTCCATAAGGACAAGGACGGCCGCGAGAAGCAGATCAACTCCGTCTACATGATGAGCCACTCGGGTGCCCGTGGTTCACCGGCGCAGATGAAGCAGCTCGCCGGCATGCGCGGCCTGATGACCAAGCCTTCGGGCGAGATCATCGAGACGCCGATCATCTCCAACTTCAAGGAGGGTCTGTCGGTGCTCGAGTACTTCAACTCGACGCACGGTGCCCGTAAGGGTCTCGCCGACACCGCCTTGAAGACGGCCAACTCCGGCTACCTGACGCGTCGTCTCGTCGACGTGGCGCAGGACGCGATCATCTGGGAAGAGGATTGCGGTACCGAGAGGGGCATCAGCGTGCAGGCCGTTGTCGACGCGGGACAGGTCATCGTCTCGCTGGCGGCGCGCGTGCTCGGCCGTACGGCTGCCGAGGACATCCTCGACCCGAACGACTCGAGCAACGTGCTGGTTGCGAACGGCGAACTGATCGAGGAGCGTCATGCCGAAGCGCTGGAGAAGGCGCAGGTGCAGGAAGTTCGCATCCGCTCGGTGCTGACCTGCGATACGATCACCGGCGTGTGCGGCAAGTGCTACGGCCGCGATCTTGCTCGCGGTACGCCCGTTAACATCGGCGAGGCTGTCGGCGTCATCGCCGCGCAGTCGATCGGCGAGCCGGGCACGCAGCTCACGATGCGTACGTTCCACATCGGCGGCACGGCCAACCTCGTCGACTCGTCGTTTATCGAGTCGAACTTCAACGGCAGCGTGAAGTTCAAGAACCCGGCCGTCGTGAAGGACAGCCAGGGCCGCGAGGTCGCCATGACCCGCACGATGTCGATCGCCATCGTCGACCAGAGCGGCAAGGAGCTTGCGACGCCGAAGGTGCCTTACGGCGCCCGCGTGCACGTGAAGGACGGCGATACCGTCAAGCGCGGCACCAAGCTGGCGCAGTGGGACCCTTACACCCGCCCGATCCTCAGTGAGGCGAACGGCAAGGTGGACTTCGAGGACCTCATCGACGGCGCTTCGGTGCGCGAGCAGACGGACGAGATGAAGGGCACGACCAATCGCGTTATCGTTGATTGGCGCGCGTCCCCGCGTACTGCCGACCTGAAGCCCGCGATCATCGTGAAGGACAGCAAGGGCAAGCCGATCAGGGTTGCTCGTGGTGGCGACGCTCGCTACCTGCTGACGGCTGACGCCATTCTATCGGTGGAGCCTGGGCAGGACGTGAAGGCCGGCGACGTGCTCGCGCGTGTTCCGACTGCGTCGGCACGCTCGGGCGACATCACAGGCGGTCTGCCGCGCGTTGCTGAGCTGTTCGAGGCTCGTCGTCCCAAGGATCACGCGATCATCGCGGAGATCTCGGGAACGATCGAGTTCGGCAAGGACTACAAGAACAAGCAGCGCATCACCATCAAGCCGGACGAAGAGGGCGCCGAGGCAGTCGAATACCTCATCCCTCGCGGCAAGAGCTTGGCGGTGCAACACGGCGATCGCATCGAACGTGGCGACTTCGTCTATGACGGCCACCCTGCACCGCACGACATCCTTGCGATCAAGGGCGTCGAGGAGCTGGCGAACTATCTCATCAACGAGATCCAGGACGTCTATCGACTGCAGGGCGTGACGATCAACGACAAGCACATCGAGGTGATCGTCCGGCAGATGCTGCAGAAGGTCGAGGTCACGGACGCGGGCGAAACGGAGCTCATCAAGGGCGAGCAGCTCGACCGCGTGGAGTTCGACGAGCTCAACGCCAAGTTCGTGGAGGCCGGGAAGAAGCCGGCCGTCGCGAGCCCGGTGCTGCTCGGCATTACCAAGGCCTCGCTGCAGACGCGCTCGTTCATCTCGGCGGCGTCGTTCCAGGAGACCACGCGCGTGCTCACCGATGCTGCCGTCAACGGCAAGATCGACACGCTCGAGGGCCTCAAGGAGAACGTCATCGTCGGCCGTCTCATCCCGGCCGGCACGGGTGGCGCGCTGCGCCGCCTGCGGAAGATCGCGGCCAAGCGCGACGAACTCATCGCGCGGGAGCAGGCGAAGGTCGACACGGACAAGTCGCTGGCAGGTCCCGGCGCTGGGCCGGCTCGCCGTCGCCGCCGTACTGCCGAAGAGGCGGTGGAATAAGGCGCTGCGGCGATCTGCCGTTAATCGTTAAAGGGCGCGGCTGCAGATGTGGCCGCGCTCTCTCTATTTAAGAAGCGCGCGGAAGTACGATGTTTCTGTCGCGCGGCCCGAAGTAGTAAAAAAATGTCTGTGCGGTGTTGACCGGATTCCACAGCCTGTATATAGCTCTCGAACTCTCACGGTAGGTGGTAGGACAATTTCGCGTCCATTCATTCTGGGCGCCTTGACCTAAACGCTGCCGTCGCAAAGCAGAGGACAGATTCGGACCAAGATCTGTGGCGCTCGCAAGGGCACGCATGATCCTCTGGTTTTTTCGTGCCGGGCACGCGCTTTTCGAAGCGCGAGCTTGGCAGGTTCGGTTTGGCGCATGCGTTCTTCGACGTATGCGCGGCCGGGCAACCTAGACGGAAGAGGCGCATGCCGACGATACAACAGTTGATCCGGAAACCCCGGGTTCCGAAGACGTACCGCGAGAAATCGCGCCATATGGAAGCGTGCCCGCAGAAGCGCGGCGTGTGCACGCGCGTCTACACGACGACGCCGAAGAAGCCGAACTCGGCACTTCGTAAGGTTGCCAAGATCCGTCTCACCAACGGTTTCGAGGTGATCGGCTACATTCCTGGCGAAGGCCATAACCTGCAGGAGCACTCCGTCGTGCTCATCCGCGGCGGCCGCGTCAAAGACCTTCCCGGCGTGCGCTACCACATCATCCGCGGTGTCCTCGACACCCAGGGTGTCGCCGCCCGCCGTCAGCGCCGTTCCAAGTACGGTGCCAAGAGACCGAAGTGATCGCCCTCGGGCGGTCTTGCCCGCAGGACGCGGGCGCCATGGGCCGGTAAGTCGGCCCATTGTCATTGATAGAATTGAAGCGAAGGGCTGAAGAGCAATGTCCCGTCGTCACAGTGCAGAGAAGCGCGTCGTCAATCCGGACCCGAAGTTCGGTGATGTCGTCATCTCGAAGTTCATGAATGCGGTGATGGAGCAGGGCAAGAAGTCCGTCGCCGAGAACATCGTGTATGGCGCGTTCGAGCGCATGGAAGCCAAGGCGAAGTCCGACCCGGTGCAGCTGTTCCGCTCGGCGCTCGACAACGTCATGCCGACTGTCGAGGTCCGCTCGCGTCGTGTCGGTGGCGCCACCTACCAGGTGCCGGTCGAGGTTCGTCCAGAGCGCCGGCAGGCTCTCGCAATTCGCTGGCTGATTACCGCCGCTCGCGCACGTAACGAAAACACGATGGTGGATCGCCTCTCCGGCGAGCTGCTCGACGCTGCCAATAACCGCGGCACCGCAGTCAAGAAGCGGGAAGACACCCACAAGATGGCAGAGGCGAACCGCGCCTTCTCCCATTATCGCTGGTGAATTCGGAGCGCTGAGAGCACATGGCCCGCGAATACGACATCAAGGACTACCGTAACTTCGGCATCATGGCCCACATCGATGCCGGGAAGACGACGACGACCGAGCGCGTCCTCTACTATACGGGTAAGTCCCACAAGATCGGCGAAGTGCACGACGGCGCTGCAACCATGGACTTCATGGAGCAGGAGCAAGAGCGCGGCATCACCATCACGTCGGCTGCGACCACGTGCTTCTGGCCGGGTCGCGACGGCAAGAAGCGCCGCCTGAACATCATCGACACACCCGGCCACGTCGACTTTACGATTGAAGTCGAGCGTTCGCTGCGTGTGCTCGACGGTGCTGTGTGCGTGCTCGACAGCAACCAGGGCGTCGAGCCGCAGACCGAGACCGTCTGGCGCCAGGGCGACAAATACAGCGTTCCGCGCATCATCTTCTCCAACAAGATGGACAAGACCGGTGCCGACTTCTTCATGTGCCTTTCCGACATCAAGGAGAAGCTTGGCGCACGCGCGGTTCCGATCCAGCTTCCGATTGGCGCCGAGGCCGATTTCGTCGGCGTTATCGACCTGATCGAGATGAATGCCATCGTCTGGGACGGCGACGGCAAGGACGCCAAGATGTCGATCAAGGAGATCCCTGCTGATCTCCTCGACCAGGCGAAGGAATACCGCGCCGCGATGATCGAAGCCGCCGTCGAGATGGACGATGCGGCGATGGAAGCTTATCTCGATGGCAAGGAGCCGGACGCCGAGACGCTGCGGTCGCTCATCCGCAAGGCCACGATCACGCGCGCATTCTACCCGATGATGTGCGGCTCGGCCTTCAAGCATAAGGGCGTGCAGCCCCTGCTCGACGCCGTCGTCGACTTCCTGCCGGCTCCCTCCGACCGCGATGCCTACAAGTGCATCGACGTGAAGACCGGTGCAGAGACCATTCGTCGGCCGCTCGACACCGAGCCGCTGTCCATGATCGCATTCAAGATCATGACCTTCCCGCACGTCGGTTCGATCACCTTCTGCCGCATCTACTCGGGCAAGATCGAGAAGGGCATGGCGCTGGCTCAGACGACGCGCGACAAGAAAGAGCGCGTCGGCATGATCTACGAGATGCACGCCGACGACCGCAAATCCGTGGACGAGTCCTACGCCGGCGACATCGTCGCGCTTGCGGGCCTCAAGGACACGCGCACCGGCGAGACGCTTTCTGATCCGAACAAGCCCGTCCTGCTCGAGAAGATGGACTTCCCGAACCCCGTCATCGAGATGAAGGTCGAGCCGAAGACGAAGGCCGACCAGGAAAAGATGGCGACCGTCCTTCACATGATGTCGGTCGAGGATCCTTCCTTCCGCGTTTCGGTCGATCCGGAGTCCGGTGAGACGATCTTGAAGGGCATGGGCGAGCTGCATCTCGACATCAAGGTCGACATCATGCGCCGCGAGCCGCACAACATCGCGGTCAATGTCGGCGCACCGCAGGTTGCCTATCGCGAGACGCTCGCCCGCGCCACCGAGGTCGACTACACGCACAAGAAGCAGACCGGCGGTACCGGCCAGTTCGCGCGCGTCAAGCTGAAGCTCGAGCCCAACGAGACGGGCAAGGGCAATGAGTTTGAGTCCGTGGTCATTGGCGGCACGGTGCCGAAGGAATACATCCCCGGTGTCGAGAAGGGCGTCGAGAGCGTCTGGAGCAACGGCGTTCTCATCGGCTTCCCGATGGTCGACATGAAGGTGACGCTGTTCGACGGCGCCTTCCACGAAGTCGACTCGTCGGCCATCGCGTTCGAGATCGCGGCCCGCTCTGCCATGAAGGAAGGTTGCGAGAAGGGCGGCGTCAAGCTGCTCGAGCCGATCATGGACGTCGAGGTTGTGACGCCGGGCGATTTCGTCGGCGGCGTCATCGGCGACATCAACTCGCGTCGTGGGCAGATCCGCAATCAGGAAATGCGCGGCAACGCTACCGTCATTCGCGCCTTCGTTCCGCTGGCCAACATGTTCGGCTACGTCAGCCAGTTGCGCTCGCAGAGCCAGGGACGTGCTTCCTACACGATGCAGTTCGCCCACTACGCGGACGTGCCGCGCAACGTGGCGGACGAGGTCAAGGCCAAGTACGCCTGATAACGACACCAAGAATAGGGCGCGCCGAAAGGCGGGCTTAGTAACGAAGACGGGTCTCCCCAGGGGACCGACAACTGAAGTGGAGAGCCACGATGGCCAAGGCAAAATTCGAGCGGAACAAGCCGCACTGCAACATCGGCACGATCGGCCACGTCGATCACGGCAAGACGTCGCTGACGGCTGCGATCACGAAGATCCTGGCC
>CALRVN010000111.1:0-10208 GCA_943371625.1 Hyphomicrobium sp. CS1GBMeth3 | reverse complement strand
CGGCAGGTTCTGCTCGACGGCTCGCAGCATCTCCTGCGCCGTCTCGACGCGCGCGACGGAGACGCCGGCCGGATCGGGGATCGAGACGGGGCCGGATATGAGGGTGACGCGCGCGCCAAGGAGGGCGGCGGCGCGGGCAATGGCGTGGCCCTGCTTGCCGGACGAGCGGTTGGCGATATAGCGGACCGGGTCGATGGGCTCGTGGGTCGGGCCGCTGGTGACGAGCACGTGGCGGCCACGGAGCGGGCGGGCGTGAAGCTCCGATACCGGCGCGCCGCGGCCCGGGGCGATGATCTTGTCGGCGGCGGCGATGATTTCCGGCACTTCGGCGAGGCGGCCGGGGCCGGCTTCATCGCGCTCGGCCATCTCGCCCGTGTTCGGGCCGACGAAATGGATGCCGTCGGCGCGAAGCTGGGCGACGTTGCGCTGGGTCGCCGCATGCTGCCACATTCGCGGGTTCATCGATGGCGCAACGAGCACGGGCTTGTCGGTGGCGAGCAGCACCGTCGAGGCGAGATCGTCGGCGTGGCCGCCGGCCATCTTGGCGAGGAGGTCGGCGGTGGCGGGGGCGACGATGAGCAGGTCGGCGTCGCGCGATAAGCGGATGTGGCCGATCTCCTGCTCGTCGTTGAGATCGAACAGGCTGGTGAAGACGCGCTCGGAGGTCAGGGCGCCGACGGATAGCGGGGTGACGAATTCCGTGGCGGCTTTGGTCATTACTGCGCGCACGGAGGCGCCGCCCTCGCGCAGCCGGCGAACGAGGTCGAGGCACTTATAGGCGGCTATGCCGCCGCCGATGATGAGCAGGATGCGCTTTTGTTTCACGTGGGACGCCCGGTAACTCAGGCCTTGTTCCTAGCATAAACGTTCAGGGCGATGGTTAAGCCGGAGCGGAAAAACCATAGCGGCAAAGCGCGTCTGGCCTTGGGGCGTCGGATGCCTCTATTAAGCCCGGTTTCGGGGTTTCATGGCCCTTCAGCCATGCCTGGCTCGGGGGAGAATATGGCCTATTTCCGCGTGCTTGTAGCCGTTCTCGCTGCCTTCCTCGTGTTCGGCGGGGCGATGGCGACGACCGAGGACGCGACGCGCGCCTGCCTCGACGGCGACAACAGCCGACGGATCAAGGGCTGCACAACGATGCTGGAATCTCCGGGGCTGCCCGACGGGCAGCGCAGCCTCGCCTTCGGCATGCGCGCCTTGGCCTATTCGCTGCTCGGCATGTTCGACCAAGCCATCTCTGATTACGACGAGGCATTGAAGATCACGCCGGACTTTGCGCTGGCGCTGAACAACCGGGCTTGGGCCTACTACAAGATCGGCCGGGCTGCAGACGGTATCGAGGACGTCAACATGGCGTTGAAGCTGTCGCCGGGCAGTCCCTATGCGCTGGATACGCGCGCGCACATCCAGCAGTCGATGGGCAACGCCAATGCTGCCATTGAAGACTACGAGACCGCGATCTTTGTGGGTGGCGGACCCATCATCAAGATGTACCAGTGCGGCCTGCGCTCACTGAGCCTCTATGACGGGCCGGTCAACGGAGTCTTCACGCCGTCGCTGCAGCAGTCGCTGCGCACGTGTGCGAAAGATCCCAAGTGCGATCCCGTGCCGGCCGATGTGGAATGCCGTCCGGAAGTTTCGTGACCGGCTTGTGAACTACCTTGCGGTTGTCGTCACAAATCGCTGCAACGCATCAAGAATTATTCGCTAGCGGGCGCCTTGACGCAGGACTTTTCGCCGCCCATGGTGCCCGCCTGGCGAGTCGCGGACCACTCAGCTGGCTAAGCAAAGCAATAGGGTCCAAGTCTAGGGAGAGGATCCCAGGGCGGGGGGATGCGGCAGCGCATTGCCCCGCCTATTACGTTCAGAACGCCTTTAGTTGCGTTCAAAATCCTCTTATGACCCGCTATGAACTCGTTCCTGCGTGCGATGCCACGACGGTGTCGCAAAGTGCGGTGAACTTGCCGGGAGGCGGCGCAGCGCACGCCGCCGAAGCGACGGGGACGGGGGCCGGTGCGCGATCAATCACAAACATCTGTCGAGGATGCGCGGCCCGCGCGGCTGCCTGTCGTGGCGCTGCTGCTATTAGCGCTGCTCGCATTGGGTGTGCCGCTGATCTCACCGGCGCTGAACCTCGTCGACGTGTTCGCCTTCCCGCTCGGCTACTTCATGGTGGCGCAAGGATCTTTAATCGCGCTGATGCTGGTCGGGATCGCGTCGGCGCGCTGGCAGGATCGCCGTCGCCGCGCGACGGACACCTGACATGCCGCTCGATGCACCGCTCGATGGCGAGGCCGTAGGAACCGGCGCCAGTTCTGGCGTCGCGGTTTCCGGCTGGTTCGCGTTGGCGGCGCTGGGCTTCACCGGTGTGGCATTGCTCGCGGGTTTGGGCGCTTCGATGACGTGGGGCGACGGCGGCTATTGGGCCGTCGCGATAGCAGTCGCCGGCGCGGTCGCCCTTGCTGCCAGCCTGCGGTGGCTGGGTGGGGGCGCCGCTCCTGTTGCGGGCGGGATGTCGGTCGCGACGGATACTCTGGCGGGTGCTTTGGTTCTCGCAGTGCCAGGCGCGATCTTCGCGCTGGGATACGACGGACTCGCTTACGCGCTGGGGCTCTGCGCGGGCATCCTGCTGATGCAACTCGTCGCCGCGCCACGCTTCGCTCAGTCGGGCGCGGGCTCGTTGCCTGAGCTGATAACTCAGCGATTTCCTGGGCGTGTGGTTGGCGTGCTGAGCCTCGCCATCATCACCGTGTCGATGACGGCGCTGCTCGTTGCCGGGCTGACGGCGGCCGGAATCGTCGGCATGCGTCTGCTGGGGGTCGACTTCGTGACGGCGACCGCAGCTGCCGCCTGTGCGGCGCTTGCCTGTTTCGTCGTACGCGGCGGGCATGCGCAATCGACGTCCAACGGCCTTCTCTTTCCGCTCCTCCTCGCGGCGCTGCTGGTGCCGCTCGTGATCCTTTCGGCGCAGTGGTACGGCCTGCCGGTGCCCGAACTCGCCTATTCGAACTCGCTCTGGCAGTTGCAGGGCATCGAGGAAAACCTGCTGGAGCAGGAGCTTGCCGATCCGGCATTCATGAGGCCGATGATGACGGCGTTCGTGTCGATGTCGCCCGTCAGCTTCGCCGGCATCGTGCTCGGGCTGGCCACCGGCATCGCGGTGCTGCCGAGCCTATATTCGGCGCCGCTGGCTCGGACCTCGGCGCGTAATGCACGCCATGTTGCGCTGTGGGGGCTCGGGTTCACGGTGCTGTTTCTGACGCTGGCGCCGGCAGCGGCGACCTACGCGCGGCAGGCCATCGCGACGCTGATCTCCGACCGGATCGCATTTACGCAATTGCCGGCGTGGGTCTTCACCTATGGCAAGCTCGGGCTCGTGCACGCGTGCGGGCATGCAGCAACGAGTGCTGCCGCCATCGCTCAAGCATGCGCGGCGCTCGGCGACGCCGGCACGTCGCTGCGGCTGCAGGATCTCGCGGTCGATCCCGATGTGATCGCGTTGGCGTTGCCGGAGATCGCGGGGCTCAACGGGATGCTGATGGGTCTCGTTGCCGTCGCGGTGCTGGCCACCGTGCTGGCGACCGCGAACGCCCCACTTGGCGGGATCGTCAAGTCGCTGGGGATCGGCGTCGACAGTGGGCGCGGTGAGCGCCTCGGCTCCTATGCCGTTGCGGCAGTCGTGCTCGCCGCGAGTGCTGTGCTTGCGTCGCTGCGCGCGGCCAGCATCATCGATATCGCAACGTGGGCAGCCGTGATCGCGGCGGCCGGATTGTTTCCTGTCGTCATCTGCGCGCTCTGGTTTCGGCGCGCCAATTCGTGGGGTGCCGCCGCCGGCATGATCACAGGCGTCGGCGTTCTCATCGGCTATCTCATCGCGCAACGCCACTTTGCCGTGCCGCTGTTCGAGACGACAGCGGCGCTGTCGAGCGGGGGCGCGAGTGGGCTCGAATATTTCACCGAGCTGCAGGATGCATGGGCCGCAGCTGATCCCGGTCCGGCCAAGGATGCGGCCTGGGCGGCGCTTGATGTCCATGCACAAAGCGTCGCCGACTGGTGGGGCATCCGTGGGCTGGCAACTGTGCTGCTGGCGCTGCCGGCCGGGTTCCTGGCGCTCGTTCTGGTGTCGCTCGTGACGCCTGCGCCGCGGCGGATGGAAACTGCACCGTAAGTCCACACGTGCTAGATTCGCGCATGATCTACGACCTCCTCGTGGTCGGCGGGGGCATCAATGGCGTCGGGATCGCCGCCGACGCCGCCGGCCGCGGGCTCAGCGTGCTGCTTGCCGAAAAGGCCGATCTCGGCGGGGCGACGTCCTCGGCGAGCTCGAAGCTCATTCATGGCGGGCTGCGCTATCTCGAGCACTTCGAATTCCGGCTGGTGCGCGAGGCTCTCGAAGAGCGCGAAGTGCTGCTGCGCAACGCGGGACACATCATCTGGCCGCAACGCTTCGTGTTGCCGCAAACGGCGGGCGGGCGATCTGCTATTGCGCTGCGAGCCGGGCTTTTTCTTTATGACCATCTCGGCAAGCGCCAGCGCATCCCGGGATCCGCTTCGCTCGACTTGCGGCGCGATCCTGCCGGGTATGCGCTGCGGACTGACCTGACACAGGGGTTCACCTACTGGGACTGCCGGGTCGACGATGCGCGGCTCGTGGTGCTGAACGCGCGCGCCGCGGCGGAACGCGGGACAGCGATCGAAACGCGCACGCGCGTTGCTGCTGGGCGGGTCGAAGAGGGTTTGTGGCGCGTCGTACTCGTAGGGGCGGGGGGCACGAAGGAGGTCAGAGCGCGGGCGCTGGTCAATGCCGCCGGTCCATGGGTCGATGTGGTCGGCGCGTCCACATCGCGTGGCTCGGAGCAGCGCTTGCCGGTGCGGCTGGTCAAGGGGAGCCATATCGTCGTGCCGCGCATCGCCGGCGCCAACGATGCCTACCTTTGCCAGAACGCCGACGGACGCGTCGTGTTCGCGATTCCATACGAGGAACGGTTCACACTGATCGGCACGACCGAGGAGGCCTATGGCGGCGATCCCGGTGTCGTGGCTATCAGCAGCGACGAGGAAGAATACCTGCTGGCGCTGACGCGGCAGTTCTTCGTCACTCCGCCGCTGCGGACAGACATCGTGTGGACGTTTTCGGGCGTGCGGCCGCTGTTCGACGATGACACGAGCGAAGGCGCCTCGGCGGTGTCGCGCGACTACCGGCTCGAGCTGACCGACGACGAAGGCGCGCCGCTGCTCACCGTGCTCGGAGGAAAGCTGACGACGTACCGTCGGCTCGCGGAGTCGGCGATGAAGAAGCTGGCGCCGCATTTCCCGGACATGAAACCCCCGTGGACCGCGTCTGCCCCGCTGCCCGGCGGTGACCTGGGCGAGGATGGGCTCGACGGGTTCATCAGGAAGCTTTGCCGGCGCCATCGCGGTTTCGATGCGGCTTTCCTGGGACGGCTTGCGCGCCGCTACGGCAGTCTCGCCGATGACGTGCTGGGCGACGCTGAAGATATGCAGGGACTCGGTGCGTTTTTCGGCGCGGGGCTGAGCGAGCGAGAGGTCAGTTATCTGCGCGAGAACGAATGGGCCCGGGAGCCGGACGACATTCTGTGGCGGCGGACGAAGTGTGCGCTGCACATGGATGAAGCTCAGCGTGTGTCCGCTCGCGATGCCATTGCGCGTCTCCTGTAAGCGGAAACAGCAGCACAGGGGGACGGCTATCCGGGTGCTGGAGGACCGAGCTTTTGCGCATCGGTCGGCGGTGCCGGCATATTTTGAATCGCCGGTCCGGCCCACGGGCCTTGAATGCCGATGATCTCGCTCGGCTGCAGCGCCATCGGCGGCACGGCATCGCTGTTGTCGATCTGCACTGCGGCATCGCCGACGGCGAGCTGCATATCGAGGCTGCGCTCGATGAGATTGATCGCACCGCCGGCCTTGAGCGCGCGCTGACCGGATACGGCGTCGGCGGACTGCACGTGCACCACGCCATTCGTAACGACGAATTTGGCGTCGAGCTTGTCGACAGAGATGGCGCTGGCAGTCACCTCATGCCAAGTCTTCGCCTGCGCCACCGCTTCTCCGGGCTGGGTTGGCCGTTGTGCCGCGGTCAGCACGTTGATGTCGACGCCGACGCGGCCTGGTTCTGACAGGGTAACGCCAAGCTTTCCTTCGAGCGACTGCAAGAGGCCGGCGCCAGTGTTGCCAGTGGCTGTCAGATCGATGGTGACGGAGCCGCGGCCCTGGACCGTCGGATGACCGAACGCGGCCTGAATGGCGTGACCGACGTCCGGCGTCTCGAACTTGACCTGCATGCCGAAGCTCGGTTCGGGCCCGCTCTGGTCGATGCGCATTTGGCCGCCGCCGCGGGTGCCGTCGTCAAACTCGAGTTCGGCGATGTCGGCGAGCATCTTGCCGTTGCGCAAGCTTACGGTTGCGGCGCTGCGACCGATGGTCGTTTCTGGAAGCGTGACGCGATCGGCCGAGATGCGGAAGTCAGCGTCTACGGCTTCGATCAGGGAGAACTCCAGGCGGTCAGCGCTGCCGAGGGACGTGAGCAACGTCGCGGGCTGCTCCGCCGGATCGCGCTTCTTCAGGTATTGCGTCAGGTCGAGCGTCTTGAGGCCGATCGTGGCTTCGATCGCGGGACGCGGGCCGGCGAAGTTGACCGACAGCGTTCCGGTGGCGTCATTCTCGTCGAGTTCGATAGCAGCGTTCTGGAAAGCGATCGAGCGGTTGACCCATTCCAGCGGCCCCTTGGCGCGGAAGGCGCCGAAGCCATTGCCGCTCGGCCAGTTGACGCCAAGCCATCGCGCAGCTGCGCGCAAATCGGCGGCGGCAAGCTCGGTCTGCGGGGAGATCAACTGAGGGCTTTCGCCAAGCATGAGGCTGCCGTCCAGCGTCGCCGTCAGCGGCTTGCTCTTGAAGGACGCCGATATCGGGCGGGACATGCCCTGAGGGTCGAGGCTGGCGCCGAGCACCGTATCGAACTCGACCTTTTCGCCGTGGAAGTCGAACGACCCGGTCGCAGTTACCGCGCCGTTGGGCTTGCCCGAAATCGACGCGTCGACCTTGTCGAGGCGGACGATGGAGCCGTCCGACATTTTTATGCGGACAGTGCTGTCGCGCACGACAAGGCTGCCGAACTGCATTCCCTGCAGCGCTTTGACGAGCGGAGCGATCTCGCCAATCGTCTCGGTGGCCTGCTCGCGCGAGATGGTTGGTTCGCGGGTGGAGAAATCGGCTGTGAAGGTTGCGTCCTCGAGCGTCAACGTCGGGCCGCTGCCGGTGATGAGCATGGCGATCATCTGGCCGCCGCGCGCGAGGCCGGTGCGGCTCGGCGGCATGGACAGCGTGCCGCTTTCGAGATCGATCGTCGGACCGCTCATCAGCCGCACCGGAGTGCTGAGGCTGTAGCTGTTGCTCGACGCGGCGTAGACGGCGCCGCTGCGGTGGTCGTCAGAGATGGAGATGAGGAGCGGGGCGGCGAACAGGACGAGAAGAAAGCATACGATGGCAAACGGCCGGGAGTAGCGTCGGATGGTTTGCCTCGGGCGCTTCATGGACCCCTATCGCCTCAGCACACGCCATCAGAACAACGCATCAGAAAAGCCTCTCGCCGACCTCGCCGGAGCGAGACCTTGGCAACTTTGCCGATGTCGTAGTCTTAGAGGCGGCTATGCCGTGGTGCAAGCAGTGAGCTTGCCTTGACGGCGCCCAGAACGGATTTTTCTTAACGTCGCCAAGTCATAGCGCGGGTGATGCGGCGTGGCGAGACAGCCGGCGCGGATGCCCACCGATTTTCGCACACGGGATAAGCATTTTCGTGTGGAGATCGCACATGTAACGGGCAATGCCCGAATGGGTCTCGATGAAGGCGTGCGGTCGTCTGTAAAGTACGTCTGCAGCTTGCACGCAGTAACGTGCTCGTGCACCTTCCGGCCGGATCAGCGGGGATGAGGAGACGGGATACGCCGTGAGGCAGCCGTTCATCATCGGAGGGCTAAATATCGCACCGGGAGAGCGCCGCCTGGTCGATCTGCCGATTTCGAAGCTTTCTAATCATGCGCCTGTCACGCTGCCGGTGCATGTGCTGCATGGGGCGCAGCCTGGGCCGACGATGTTCGTCTCGGCGGCGATCCACGGAGACGAGCTTAACGGCGTCGAGATCATCCGTCGTCTGCTGCGCACGCTCGATCCGCAGAGCATCAACGGCACGCTGCTGTGCGTGCCCGTCGTCAACGTGTTCGGCTTCATCAGCCGCTCGCGCTATCTGCCGGATCGTCGCGATCTCAACCGGTCTTTTCCAGGCTCGGCGAACGGCTCGCTGGCGGCGCGGCTGGCGCATCTGTTCCTGACCGAGATCGTGAAGCGCTCGCAGGTCGGCATCGATCTGCACACGGCGGCGATACACCGCATCAACCTGCCGCAGATCCGCTGCGTGTTTCGCAAGCGGCCGCGCGTGCGGGAGCTGGGCGTGGCGTTCGGCGCTGAGGTGATGCTGGAGAGTCCTGAGCGGCCAGGGTCACTGCGCGAAGCCGCGCGAGCCGCCGGCGTTGACGTAATGACGTACGAAGCGGGCGAGGGTTTGCGCTTCGATGAGTTCGCGATACGCGCCGGCGTCGACGGCATCACGGGCGTGATGGCGAAGATGGAGATGCTCGATGTTGCCGACGGTGTCGAGGCGGCGGGTGAGCGGCGGGCGCCGGTGCTGATCAATGCCTCGAGCTGGCTGCGATCACCGGAAGGCGGCGTGTTCCGCACCGTGAAGCGGATCGGCGACGGCGTCAGCGCGGGGGAAGTCGTCGGCCATGTGGCAAACCCGTACGAGGACGCGGCGGTCGAGGTGCGGTCGCCGCGGCGAGGGATCATCATCGGCCGCACGACGCTGCCGATCGTGAACATGGGCGATGCGCTGCTGAATATCGGCTGGTCGGAGGAGACTTCGGATCGCGCGTCTCCCGAGCGCGAGATCCTCGAAGACCCGATCGAAGACGACGAGGTGGTGGATTAGCGACCGCTGCAGCCGGGCCTGCCGCCGGCGATCGCTTCGTGCAGCAGAAGCACGGGTACGAGGCCGACGAGCACGATGGTCAGCGATGCGACCGAAGCCTGCTCGAGCTGCTCGATCGAGGCGAGGCTGTAGACGTGGGTCGCGAGCGTCTCGAAATTGAATGGGCGCAGGAGGAGAGTGGCGGGGAGCTCCTTCATGCTGTCGACGAAGACGAGGAGCGCGGCGGCGCCAAGCGGAGCGACCAGTAGCGGCAGGTGTACGCGCCATAGCGACGACAGCGCGGTCTCGCCGAGGGTGCGCGCGGCGGCGTCGAGGTTGGTGGAGACGCGGTCGAGGCCGGATTCGATCGGGGCTAGCGCGACGGCAAGGAAGCGGATGACGTAGGCGAGGGTGAGCGCGAACAGCGAGCCCGACAGCACGAGGCCGGTCGAGACGCCGAAGGTTGCGCGCATGAAGGCGTCGACGCGATTGTCGATGCCGGCGAGCGGCATGAGGAGGCCGATGGCGAGCACGGTGCCGGGTACGGCATAGCCGAGGGAGGCGATGCGGCCGGCCGAGCGCACGATGCCGTTGCCTACAATGCGGCGTGCGTAGCCGAGCGTCAGGGCCACGCATACCGAGACGGCGGCGGCGCTCCCGGCAAGCCAGAGCGTGTTGCCGGCAGCGGGCAGGAAACCGCTCGACACGGCGTCATCCAGATGGGTCGCGGCGTCGGGGACGATGATTGCGAGGGGTATGAGGAAGCCGAACACGAACGGCAGGCTTGCAAGCGCGGCGGCCGTCATGCCCTTCCAGCCGTCGAGCTCTTGGAAGGGAATGGCACGATAACGGCCGGTGGTGTGATGGCTGCGGGCGCCGCCGCGGAGTACGCGCTCGACGGCCAGGAGACTGACGACGATCAGCAGCATGACGGTGGCGATCTGGGCCGCGCCGCCAATGTTGGAGCGCTGCATCCAGGTGGCGAAGATCGTCGCCGACAGCGTGTCGATGCCGAGATACTGCACGGCGCCGAGATCGTTGAGGCATTCCATGATGACGAGCGATACGCCGGCGGCGATGGCGGGCCGGGCCATCGGCAGCGCTACATCGAAGAACGTGGCGAGCGGCGAGCGGCCGAGCGTGCGCGCGACCTCGAGCACGCAGACCGACTGCTGCGCGAAGCTGGCGCGGGCGGTGAGGTAGACGTAGGGATAGAGCACCGCCGACA